>NZ_JAUORS010000010.1:0-132774 GCF_030548165.1 Oceanobacter sp. 5_MG-2023
CGGTGCAAAACTGGAACCTGACGCTGTCGCAGCTGAGCATCCACTTCGAAGGACGGATCGACGGCTACGTGGATCTGTAAGTAATGTGTGACACAGAACTATGAACACCCTCGTGCTTTTCGGTTTATTCTGCCACCACACAGTCCGCTTGCGGTGAAATCCTTGTCAGCGAGATGATCCATATTCATAAAAACAGGGCCAAAAATGACGATGACAGCCAGATTTTTATGAGTGTGATCGACGTTGAAAAACTCTGTGCAGCTGCTGCCCCAAAAGAAAGCCGGATACCTGCGAATATGCTCTGCATCATGTGATTGCCAGCCGGGTTATTTTTCTGAAAATCATGCGGTTTGCAGGCCAAGGGGGGCATCTATTTAATCCGGTGCTCACTCTGGGCTACCGGATGGTTTCGAATCACGAAGCCGACTTGCAGGCCTGACGGGTCAAGTCAAAAGTCGGCGACACCGAGTCGAGATCATCCGGCAGTCCCCGAAGGGCGCGGGTTGCCGCCGTCCAGTGCGGTGTTGACGAATTTGAAAAGGACTCGTCATTTCGCTGCATTCGTCGCCTTGCCCTGAACAACGGCAACACTCGCGCAGAGCCGTGCAGGATTAAATGGATGTCCCCAAGGGTATTACCCCATCAATCTCAGTCGACTACCGCTGTCATCTATCTGACTCTAAATCGCAACATGAACGTCAAGGGCTGGCCATCGGGTTGTCATCGGCCAACGGCTTAATCCGGCTGATGAGATTTGTTGCGGAGAGACCATGGCCCTGACTCGTCGGGAGTTCCTGTTGGACAGCGCCAGTACCAGCCTGTTTGCCCCGGTAGTCAAGCCGGGTGGGAAACGTACGCCTTACCCGTTCCAGCATGGCATCGCCAGTGGCGATCCGCTGACCGATCAGGTCTTGCTGTGGACGCGTATCACGACGACCGGGAGTGCGTTTGGTATTTCCTATCGCTGGCTGATAACCACGGATCCGCAGCTGCAGCAGGTCGTGAAGGAAGGAACCGGTTTTACCGATGCCAGCCGTGATTTTACCGTCAAGGTGGATGTTGGCGGTTTGCAACCGGCCACTACTTATTATTACGCCTTCGAGGCCGACGGCCATTACTCCGATGTCGGCCGCACCCGAACCTTGCCGGAAGGGTCGGTGGCGCATTTGCGTATTGCCTACACCTCGTGCTCCAACTTTGCCAAAGGTTATTTCAATGTGTATCGGGAGCTGGCGCAGCGGGCCGATCTCGATGCCATTTTGCACCTGGGCGATTATATCTATGAATACGCTGATCTTGACGATTGTCTGCACAGTGGCCGTATTAACGTGCCTTTGCATGAGACTCGTTCGTTGCAGGATTATCGCCAGCGCCACGCCTGTTACAAGCAGGACAAGGACTTGCAGGAAGTGCATCGCCAGCATCCGTTTCTGGTGATTTGGGATGACCATGAAGTGGCCAATAATGCCTGGACGGGAGGGGCCGACAACCACGATATCGAGAGCGAGGGCGACTGGCGTTCACGTCTGAGTGGTGCGGTGCAGGCGTATCTGGAGTGGATGCCAATCCGTGAACCGTCGCAACCGGAGATGGGGATCTATCGCAGCTTCCGGTTTGGGGATCTGGTCGACCTGAGCATGCTGGACACCCGGCTGGCCGGGCGTGATGCCCAGGCCGAGTCGATGGAAGAGCGCAACTTGCCCGGTCGTACGTTGTTGGGTTACTCCCAGGAAGAGTGGCTCTACACCAATCTCGCCAACGCCCAGCAACAGGGAGTGACCTGGAAGCTGAGTGGTCAGCAAGTCATGGTGGCCCAGCTGGGCACCAATGATATGCCCTTCAATTACGACCAGTGGGATGGTTATCCTGCTGCCCGTCAACGCCTGTTTGATGCCGTCAGTCAGGCCAATGTCGATAACTGGGTGGTGCTCACCGGGGATATTCATTCATCCTGGGCGTTTGAGTTGTATCAGAATCCGTTTGCGGCGGAGGCGGGCAAACCACTGGGGGTGGAGTTTGTGACACCGGCAGTCACTTCGCCGGGTATCGAGAGTTATGCCCAGGCGCAGATGGCCGCTGCCTCGCTGGAAGCCTTGCTGCCGCATCTGGCGTTTGTGAATTTTTACTTCCGCGGTTATGTGTTGCTGGACATTACCCACGACCGTCTGCAAGCGGAATGGTGGGTGGTCGATAATATCGATAGCCATCGCTACAGCAGCGATTGCCTGCGGGCATTGCAAGTGCCACAAGGCAGTAACCAGTTACAACCGGCGCAGGGGATTACCCAGGCCAAGGCTGCGCAGCCTCTGGCACCGGCCTTTGCCGATGATCTGGCCTTTTTGCGCCACTGGAAACAGCGCTACAACCACCTGGATGGTGTGCTGGCGAACCATACCGAGCGTGGGGCACTCTGATCCAGAACGGTATCACCTTGTTGGCACTCACTGGCACAAATGCTTGTTGAGCGCTTGCGCCGAGTGTAAGAGCCGCCTCAGAATACAGGTCTTCTTCACACAGGATGTCCATCATGGATTCACTTTTCTCGCTGGTTTTTTCGGTCGAAGCTATTGTCTTGGTGTTTGTGCTGGTACTGGTGCGCAGCAGCATTAAATTTGTACCGCAAAACCGGGCCTGGCTGATTGAGCGATTTGGCAAATACCACTCCACCAAAGAGGCTGGCCTTAACTTTATTGTGCCCTTTATCGATCGGGTAGCCGCCGACCGCAGCCTCAAGGAACAAGCGCAGGATGTCCCCAGCCAGTCGGCTATTACCCGCGACAACATTACCCTGAGCGTTGATGGCGTGTTGTATTTCCGGGTACTGGATCCGTACAAGGCGACTTACGGCGTCGATAACTATGTGTTTGCCGTGACTCAGCTGGCGCAAACCACCATGCGTTCCGAGTTGGGCAAGATGGAGCTCGACCGTACCTTTGAAGAACGCAGCTTGCTGAACATCAATATTGTGACCTCCATTAACGAAGCCGCCGAGCCTTGGGGTATTCAGGTACTGCGTTACGAAATCAAGGATATTGTGCCGCCGCAATCGGTGATGCAGTCGATGGAAGCGCAGATGAAAGCCGAGCGGGTCAAGCGTGCCCAGATTCTGGAATCCGAAGGGGATCGCCAGTCAGCCATTAACGTGGCCGAGGGTGAGAAGCAGGCGCGGGTACTGGCGGCAGAAGCCGACAAGGCAGAACAGATGCTGCAGGCCGAAGGTGAAGCCCAGGCTATAGTGGCTGTGGCGCGCGCCCGTGCCATGGCATTAAAAATGGTTGGTGATATTGCCAATACCGAGGATGGCCAAAAAGCGATTCAGCTGGAGCTGGCTTCCAAGGCCATTGAGGCCAAGCACGCCATTGCCAAGGAATCGTCTGTTGTCTTGCTGCCCGATAGCGGCACCGATGCCAGCAGCATGGTGGCAACGGCCACTACGATTATCAACAGCCTGAACAAGGGCTAGCAAATACCGCGTCGGCGTCAGGCATCTTGTGCCTGACGGCTTTTGCCGCCACCATCCCCACTTATCACCAATACCACTAATATCACCAATCAGATGCTGCCATGACCACTGCTGTAATTTACCTTGCCGGGCCAGAAGTATTTTTAGCCGATGCTGTCGAACTGGGAATGGCCAAGAAAGCCTTGTGCCAGCGTCACGGTTTTATCGGCCTGTTTCCGCTGGATGCGGAAGTCCAGAGTCCGGACCCCGATGAATTACCCTGGGCGATCAGCCGAGGCAACGAAGCGCTGATCCGGCAAGCGGATATCCTGATTGCCAATCTGACGCCTTTCCGTGGCCCCAGTGCCGATGTGGGCACGGTATACGAGCTGGGTCTGGCGCGCGGGCTGGGAAAACGGCTGTCAGGCTACAGTAATGATCCTGCCTCTTTTCTGGCTCGCAGCTGGTCGCAATTTGGCCCTGCCGGACAGCCAGTCCCAGGCCCGGAGGGCGATATTCGTGATCGGGACGGATTAAAAATAGAAGAATTTGGTCTGCACGATAACCTGATGATCGAAGGTGGCATCCGTCAGTCAGAAGGGACGTTTATCAGTCACGCCGCCAGCGAGGCGACACGTTATACCGACCTGACGGCATTTGAACGTTTGTTGCAGCAGCTGGCGTGACCACCTTGCTCGCCTTAATCACCCTATTACAAGGAAACTCATCATGAGCTACCTGTTGTCACACCTTCCCCAGGCTTTGCTGGTGGCGGGGATTCTGGCTTTGATCGTTGAAGTCGCCATCCTGGGTTTTGCCTCGCTGGTGCTGTTTTTTCTGGGCTTGTCGTTGGTGGTATCGGGCTTGCTGATGCTGGTTGGTCTGTTGCCGGAAACGCCGACTTCGGCGTTATGGAGCAATGCCGCGCTGACTTGCGGCTTTGCCCTGGCATTGTGGCGGCCCTTGAAGCGATTACAAAACGAACAGCAAATCACCCCGGTCAACAGCGACTTTGCCCGTGATGCGTTTGTGCTGGAGCAGGATGTGGATCTCAGCGGCAACAGCAGCCATCGTTATTCCGGCATTGACTGGAAACTCAAAAGCCAACAGCCGCTGGCGGCCGGAACCACCGTCAAGGTGATACGGGTGGATGTCGGGGTGTTGTGGGTTGAGGCATTGGAGCAGGATGCTTGAGCCTGTCCAGAGCGGCAGCGTCTGACACCGGGCCTGACAGCACAACGATCAACAGCACGGCACCCGACAACACAGGGTTTGACGCAGATGGTTTCTGGCTGACAGGGCAGTGCTTCGATGATCAGCCCTTGGTCACCCTGTGGCCTCACTGGTGTGAGCGTCGCGATGGACTGTCGTTGGCTGCATCGCTCGACCGGGGCGAGATCTTGGTTGACGGGCAGCGCTGCCACGATGCCTCGTTGGTATTGAGGGCAGGGCAAGGGTTTGCCTTCTGGTTGCCCGGGCATCAGGAAGGCCCGGCCGATACGCGCTGGCAATTGCTGTGGCAAAGCCATGAGTTGATGGCGGTGCACAAGCCTCCCGGCTTGGCGGTGTCTCGTACCACCCGCAATACCTACGATACCTTGATCAATCTGGTGCGCCGTCAAAGTCCGGCGACCGAAGCACACTTGCTGCACCGGCTGGATGCGGAGACATCGGGCATTCTGGTCCTGGCCAAGCATTCCGCCGCCAACAAACGTTGGAAAAAACGCTTTGACCGTCTGCTGCAACGCAAGTGTTATCTGGCGCTGGTGTATGGCCAGCCGGATTGGCAGCAGCTGGATTTTGAATGTTATCTGGCGGAACGACGTGACAGCCCCATTCGTTGTCAGATGCATGTGGTGGACCCTGAGCAGGATCAGACTGCCTGCGTTGGTGCGGCAAAACTCAGTCGCACCCTGTTTCAGTGTCTGGCCAGTCAGGCCGGGATGACGCTGGTGCAATGCGAATTAAAAAGCGGCCGTAAACACCAGTTGCGGACGCAGCTGGCAGCATTGGGACATCCGATTGTGGCCGACAAGATTTACGCCCACGGCGGCCGCTATTATCTACAGCGCCTGCAGCAGGCGCTAACCCCGGCAGAGATTGCTGATTTGGGTGCATCCCATCATTTGTTACACGCCTGGCAGATTGAATTGAATGCTTATGGCCAGCGGTTCGATATTCAGGATGATCAGTTGTCGGAGCAGTGGCCAGCCTGGGTGCAGCAGTGGTTGAAGCGTACCCGGAGCCAACCGCCCCTCTGACATATGTTAGTCTTGGTTTCTGGATTAGTGGTTGTTTACTGACTCTGGCTGCGGGTGGTCTGGCGTCAGCGGGGTTGGAGGTTGTTGTTGAATATTCTGTTGGTTGAAGATGATCCCCAGCTCAGTCGGGATGTTGGACGTTATCTCAGCAAGGCTGGTTATGGTGTCGAGTATCTGGAGCGGGGGGACTGGGCTGCCCGGTATTTACCGGAGCATCAGGATGTTATCGGGTGTGTGGTACTCGACCTGGGTTTGCCCTATCTGTCGGGCCTGGAAGTACTGGCTGGCTGGCGTCGTCAAGGGATCAGCACACCGGTGCTGATTCTGACTGCGCGCAACAGTTGGCAGGAGCGGGTTGATGGTTTGAATGCCGGGGCTGACGATTACCTTGGCAAGCCGTTCCAGAGTGAAGAGCTACTGGCGCGGCTCGAAGCATTACGGCGTCGGGTTGAGCAACAGGGGCAAATTCAGCTGGTGGTGGATGGTCTGATTCTGGATGAAACCAAACAGCAGGTCTCTGATGGTGCCGGCATGTGTGCAAGCCTGACTGCTACCGAGTTCGCCATGTTGCGTTTGTTGATGCAAAAAGCCGGGCAAATTGTCTCCAAGCAGCAGCTGCTGGATACAACCTACGACTGGCAAGAAGAAAAGAATGAAAATCTGGTGGAGGTCTATATCCGCCGCTTGCGCAAGAAAATCGGCCAGCAACGCATCCACACCTATCGGGGTCAGGGTTACTTGATGGGGAAACGCTAATGTGGTCCTTGTCGGCCCGGTTGTTCCGCTCTTTGCTGGTGGGGCAGTTGGTGATCATCGTACTGATTGCCACTGCCACGGCTATCGCGCTGTTTGTATCCGCTACCGATTATTTCAAAACCCGGCTGGAGCATGATCGAGACCTGTTGTTGCAGGAGATTCACTGGCACGACGACCGCATGGATATTGATGAACATATTTTACCGCCCATCTTTGTTGCCCTGGAATCCGGCCATTATTACCAGGTGAACTGGAATGGCCAGCAACTGAAGTCGCCTTCGTTGGGGGATCGGGCGCTGGAAATGCAACGCCTGGCGGGAGAGACCTTGTGGAGCTGGCAGCAGGTCATACCGGAGCAAAACCTGTACGTGATGAGCCAGTCGCTGACGGTGGGGCAGCGGCAGGTAGAGTTGCAGATCGCAGAAGATTTCCTCCCTATTATGGACGTATTTGTACAGGCGTTTGTAACCTTGCTGCTGTTGCTGAGTGTACTGATGGCGGCTATTTTTGTCTGGCAGCGCCGTCAGCTCAACGAGGCGTTATTGCCCTTTGAACAGATCCAGCAGCAATTGCGCCAGTTGGCACGGCAGGAACGGGATCACCTGGAAGCACCCGAAATGCAGGAGCTGGAACCTCTGGTGGATGAAATCAACCGGCTGGGTGAACGGACCCGCGAACGTTTGTTACGTGCTCGTATGGCCAGCGGTAATCTGTCGCATTCGTTAAAAACGCCGTTGGCGGTGTTAAACAATCGCCTCAACGATGTCGCCCGCAGTCAGCCGGAAGGGGACTGGCATATTTCTCTGCAGCAAATCGAACAGATGAACCATATGATCGATAATGAAATGAAGCGGGCCAGAATCGCCGGGTTGATGAGTCGGGCACCGCAAATTGATCTGACGGAGCTGCTGCAGCAGCTTTGTCAAAGCATGGCCAAGTTGTATCCCGAGGTGATTATTCGCCAGCAATTACCAGCGGCGTTGCCTTTTCCCGGTGATCGGGAAGATATGTTTGAACTGCTGGGGAATCTGGTGGATAACGCCTGTAAATGGACCTCCACCACTGTTGACGTACAGGCCACCGAAATTGATGGGCAATTGCAGCTGACGATTACCGACAATGGCCCCGGCGTTGCACCGGAGCAATTGACGGTATTGCATCAGCCTGGGGTTCGGGGGGATGAAAGTGGCCCGGGTTTCGGCTTGGGGCTGGCTATTGTGGCGGATATTGTTGAGCAGTATCAGGGCCGGATCCGGTTTGAAAACGGCGCTGAAGCTGGGTTGATTGTCCGTCTGTCCTTGCCTCTTAATCCGGATTACCGCTGAGTCAGGCGACCACTGGCCAGCAGTGCTTGTACCCAATAGTGAATATCAAAACTACTGAACCTCTGGCGCAAATTCTCCAGGACTGCCTGGTATTGTGGCTCGCTCAGATGCAGGCTGATGAACGTACGGTTTTGTTTTCCCTGAATCTGCTCACTGATGGAAAGCTGGTCAAGGCGGTTGCTATGGCCCCAACCGGTCCAGGAGCTGAAGCCGGGTAATCCCTGTTGCAGTAACCAGTCGGTCACTACATCGGCCTGTCGGGGTGGCAGTGACAGGGTCAGCAAGGTGTGTGGTTGTGTGTTGGTCTCGGTTGCACTCATTGGGTGGCCTCCAGAATAAAACGGCGATAAAGCAGTGGCAGAACATACAGGGTCAGTAGCGTCGATGTGACCAGACCGCCGATAACTACAATGGCCAATGGCTTCTGGATTTCACTGCCCGGCCCAGTAGCAAATAACAACGGCAGCAAACCAACCGCACCGGTGCTGGCGGTCATCAATACCGGCCGCAGCCGTCCGGCTGCCGCCTCCAGAATCATCGCCAGTCCGCGCTGGCCCAGTGCCTGTAAATGCCGGAACTGATCAACCAGCACGACACCATTCATAACGGCAATACCTAATAAGGCAATAAAGCCGACAGATGCCGGTACCGATAAGTACTCGCCACTGAGCCAGAGCGCCAGCACTCCACCGATCAGGGCAAACGGGATATTACACAGGATCAGGAGAGCCTCGTTGATGCGGCCAAAGGTGGTAAACAGCACCAGTAAAACCAGTGCAATGGCTACCGGAACCATGACTGCCAGACGAGTATTGGCCCGTTGCTGGTTTTCAAATTCACCTCCCCAGTTGAGGTAATAGCCGCCGGGCAGGTCGATGTGTTGGCTGACAGCCAGTTGTGCGGCGGCGACATAGTCGCTGAGGGCGATGCCTTCGACATTGACGGTGACGACAGCAAAACGCTGACCATTTTCCCGTTTCACCAACACCGGGCCGGGTGCTTCGGTGGCGTTGACCAGTTCCGCCAGCGGTACGGCATCCCCCGCGGGAGTGACCAGCCAGTGTTCGTTCAGCAGGGCACTGATTTGTGCCGGGCGCGGATGGCGGAGCAGCAAGGGTACTTGCCTGTCCGGGTAAATCACTTCTCCAGCCCTGATACCTTCCAGAGCGGCCCGCAGAGATTGTTGGACTTCATTAACGGTCAATGCCAGCTGCTGGATACGGGTCGCATCCGGGGTAATGGTCAGATAGTGCATGCCATCCGCCTGGTTCAGCATGACTTCTGCTGTACCTGGCAGGGATTTCATCAGGCTGGCAATGCGTTCGGAGACCGCTTGCAGTTGTGACAAGTCTGCACCAAACAACTTGATGGCCAGGTCGCCGCGAGAACCGGAAATCATCTCGGACACCCGCATATCAATCGGTTGGGTAAAACCGTAGTTCAAACCGGGAAACTGTTCCAGAATGGTACGAATCTGTTCTCTCAGCTCTGCCTTGCTATTGGCTTGCCATTGTTCGACGGGCTTGAGCTGCAAAAACATATCGGTCTCGTTGAGTCCCATCGGGTCCATGCCAAGATCGTCAGAACCGGCGCGGGCAACAATGCGCTGGATATCCGGCACCGCTGCCAGCAAGGCTTTTTCGACCTGGGTATCAATGGCCAGCGAAGCCTCCAGATTGATGGTCGGAATTTTTTCCAGCTGTACGATCAGGTCTCCTTCATCCATCTCAGGCATAAATGCTTTACCGGTCTGAGTGAAAGCCACCAGGCTGGCCACCACGGCCAGAGCCAGACCTGTGAGCATTGGCCATGGGTTGGCTAACGTCCGTTCGAGTGAGTGGCGATAGGCCGACTGCAAGCCAGATACCCATCGCGGGGTGGTTACCTTGTCGGCCTGGATCAGCCAGCTGGTCAGTACCGGAATCAGGGTCAGGGATACCAGTAAACTGCTTGCCAGGGCGAACATAATGGTCAGCGCCACCGGAGCAAACAGCTTGCCTTCCAGACCTTGCAAGGTCACCAGCGGTGAAAACACCAGCAGGATAATCAGGGTGCCGGACACAATGGGGACAGCCACTTCGTGAATCGCCCGGAAGATCACATTCAGGCGGGGCAAACCGGCATGACTGGTTTGCAAGCGGGTTACGGTGTTTTCAACCACCACAACGGAGCCATCGACCAGCATACCAATGGCAATCGCCAGTCCGCCGAGACTCATCAGGTTGGCGCTCATGCCGAGTTTGTCCATGATGATAAACGTCATCAGCGCTGACATTGGCAGGTTCACAGCCACTACCAGTGCCGTACGGACATTACCAATAAACAGACCGAGCAAAACAATCACCAGTACTACGGCGATCCATAACGCTTCGGTGACAGTACCAACGGCCCGCTGGGTCAGGTTGCTGCGGTCGTAAAAGACCCCAATCTCCATTCCGGCTGGCAGGTTGAGGGTGTCGAGAGCTTGCTGGACTCCCTGGATTACTTGGCGGGCATTGGCATTTTTTAAAGCCACGACCAGAGCTTCGACAGTTTCGCCCTGACCACTGTCGGTAACACCGCCATAGCGGGTCAGGCTATCGAGCTGGACAGTGGCAACGTCACTGAGGCGTACCGGGCTGCCGTTACGATAGACCAGGACGCGATTCGCGAGGTCATCCCGCGTGGTGATGCGGCCGGTGCTACTGACCAGAATGGCTTCTTCGCCGTCTTCCAGCCGTCCGGCGCCGTCATTGCGGTTGTTCTGTTGCAGAAAGTGTTGCAAGTCGGCCAGAGTCAGATCGGCCTGTGCCAGGGCTGCCATATCGGGAATCACAGCCCAGGCTTCAACCTTGCCACCCAGGGCATTGATATCGGCGACACCGGGTACCGTGCGCAACAAGGGCCGGATTTGCCAGTCGAGAATACGGCGTTTTTCGGCCAGCGATTGTGGCCCGTCGAGGGTAAACATATACAGTTCGCCCAGTGGGGTGCTCATGGGGGCAATTCCGCCACTGATGTCGGCTGGCAGCTCAGGCCAGACAGCGGCCAGACGTTCGGATACCTGCTGGCGTGCCCAGTAAATATCGGTGCCATCGGCAAAGTCGACGGTAATATCGGTCAGGCCGTATTTTACGACGGAACGCAGGATCGACTGGTTTGGAATACCGAGTAATTCAACTTCGATCTTGCGGGTTACGCGGGTTTCCAGCTCTTCTGGCGGTAATCCCGGGGCCTTGAGGATGATCTTGACCTGGGTTGGAGATATTTCCGGAAAGGCGTCAATCCTCAGGTTCTGATAGCTGACTACCCCTGCGGCCAAGATGCCGAAACTGATCACCAGAATCAGTATCCGCTGCATCAGAACCGTTTGAATCCAGTGCGACAGCATTATTTGTCCTCCTCACTACTGGCTTGCCAATAAGACATCAGGGCCGCCGTGCCGCGGGTAGCCAGTGTTGGCTGCCGAGGCAAGGTCGCGGCCGGGATTAGCAAGTAGCCGCCGCCTTCGGCGATGGGCTTGACCGCCAGCGGTTTGATCTCATGATGCTGTTGTAGGAATACCCAGGATTGGCCCTGAGCCCGGACTCGGGCAGAGGCAGGAATCGCCCAGCCGGACTGCGCCGACGGAATGGTGACTTGCCAGCGTTGTCCGGGAACCGGTTGTCCTGTTTGTAGTTGCAGCCAGACCTGTTGCTGACCCGTGATGCTGATGCCTTGCTCAATACGCTGCACTGTTGCGGTGTGGGTGTCGGTCACGCTGGGGTCGTCGGAGCCGACAGGACGTACCGCTAACGACTGTCCAGGCTGTAGCTGTTGGGCCAGCCGGATCGGTACCTCAACCAGAATCGCCAAGGCGCTGTCTGGCCAGAATTCCGCCAGACTTGTGCCCGGGCTGGCGATTTGCCCTGTCTGTTGATTCAGCCGGATCAACCAGCCTGAGCTGCGGCTGTTAAGGGTAAATTCGGCGTCGTGAGTGTTCAGCCATGCGGATGGCAAATGGGTCAGCACCTGTTGGTTGCTGCTGACGCTGTCGCTCAGTTGCTGGCATTCGAGGGATTTTTCTTCGATATCAAGGCGGGTGCTCAGGCCGCTGCGCTGGCGATCTTGCAGATAGGTCAGTCGCTGTTGGCACAGCCGGGCGGTTTGTTGCTGGCGTTGATGATTCTGGATAAACGCCTGTATTTCGTGGCTGTGCAGTTGTAATAGCGGCTGACCGGCATTGAGATGCTGGCCGGAGGGTTGTAGCCACTGCTCGATCCGGGTTTCGAATGGCATTATCAGTTGCAGGCGCTGGTGGTCACTGACAGCGGTACTGCCAGGCAACACCGCCAGTGGCAGTTGGGCCTGGGTTGTCAGGGTGCTGAATTCGACCCCAAGTCGTTGCTGTTCGGTGCTATCGAGAGGTAATGCCTCGGCCTGATACGTTAGCAGCGGCAGGGCGAGGATACCGGTCAGGGTAACGATCAGTGTGGCGGATGCCAGATTAACCTGCTGTTGTGGTGTGTTGCCCACTTGGCAGTGTGCGGATTGATCTTGGCTCAAATGGCCAGACAACATATTCAAAAACGTCATTGTGGTATCACCCCCTGAAGTTGGTTCCAGTCACTGATGGCTTGTTGGTAAGTAAGGCGGGCTTCGTCAGCCTGTTGCTGCAGTTGCCAGATACTGTTTTGCACCTGTAGCCAGGCCAGCCCTGACAGTTGCCCTTGCTGCCAGGCCCGGTACTGGGCGTTGTACTGCTGGCTGGCGTCGGCGCTCAATTGCTGCAGCTCGGCTACCCGTTGAGCCAGAGCGGGTAACTGGCTGGCCAGCACCTGTTGCTGGCGTTGTAGTTGTTGGCGAACATCCCGTTCGGCCCGCTGTTGTTGTGCCACCTCACGCCATTGCGCCCGTTGGCTCTGGTAACCATCGCTGCCCAGAGGCAGGCTGAGTCCCAGCACAAGCAAATCACTGGTAGGGGTATCCGAGGTCGCGGCAAGATGCTTGACGCCTACAGAGACACTGGGTGTCAGTGCCTGTTGACGGCTGAGAGACTGGTTGAGCAGTGCGTATTGGCGTTGCTCTATCTGGAAACGCAGCAGCGGGTGTTGCTCCAGTGGTTGTGCCGCAGCGGCGGAAAACTGCCAATCGTCCGGCAGATCTTCCTGGCCTGTCCACTGGCGAAACTGGATGGATAAGTCGTGTTGCTGGCTTTGCAAGGTTAGCTGGCTGGCTTTTAATTGCTGCAAGGTTTGCTGCAAGGGCAGGCGATCCGCGGCCGGGCGTTCACCTTGACGAATCAGCAATTGCAACCAGTCGAGTTGCTGGGTCATTGCGCTCAGACGCTTGGTATTTCGCTGTTGCTGTAGCGATAGCTGTTGCCATTGCCACCACCAGTGTTGTAATCGCCCCGACCAAAGCCAGCGTTGATAGTCCCGTTCCGTGTGGATCAATCGGGCTGAGGTCTGGTTGAGTTGGCTGCGGGTGTGATATTGGTTGGGTTTGCTGAGTGTTGCACTCAGGCTTAACTGCCATTCGGAACCGATAGCGGCGGCCGGATCTCCCTGGGTGTAATCGACAGCCAGCTCTGGCGCACTGGTTAACCAGTCTGGGCGACGTTGTTGATACAGTGTTTGCGTGGCGCGCAGGGCCTGTTGCTCTGGAGTGGCTTGCCAGCTGGCTTCCAGTGCGGCGGTAAATGAAGGGGTGGCGTCAGCTTGGCTGGTGGCTGTTAGTAGCAGCAGGTACAGCAGCTGTTGTACGGCCTTTGGGCAGGCTGAGCGGCCAGCTGCTTGCTCTGGTTGGGGTTGCCTGATCATGGCGGAATCTCCTTGATTGATCACAAGAGATTACAAGGGGAGGCTGAACTGAAACTGAATATCACCGGAGGGGCGGCAAATCTGGGAGGCAAGAGGGGTGAAAAGGTCACCGGAGGCATCACCGGCAGATATCCGTCGATAGGTTAACCGGTTCAGGTGCGTGCTGGTTGAATGAGGTGTGGTCAGCTCAGGTCGACCAGTCAGGCTGGCTTGTATCGAGGCAGTTTGTGGCGCTGGTCATACAATAGGAGAGAAAAAACCGCTGCCACGGAGGGCAGCGGAAAGGCGTATAAAACGCCAACAGGCCTCTCTGAACGAGAGGTTGAGGTCTGAACAATACGCTAAACGATGTGCAGTCTGATCGTTGTCGAACAGTACGGACAGATCTGTCAATCTGCCCGTACTGGTTGCCGGCTAATCGGTTCCGGGCTTAGAAGAAACCCAGTGGATCAGTGCTGTAGCTGACCAGCAGGTTTTTGGTTTGTTGGTAGTGATCCAGCATCATTTTGTGGGTTTCACGGCCAACACCAGATTTTTTGTAACCACCGAAGGCAGCGTGAGCAGGGTAAGCGTGGTAGCAGTTGGTCCAGACCCGACCAGCCTGAATGCCACGACCCATACGGTACGCTACGTTCATGTCGCGGGACCAGACACCGGCACCCAGACCAAACTCGGTATCGTTGGCAATTTCCAGTGCTTCGGCTTCGTCTTTAAAGGTGGTTACTGCAACCACTGGTCCAAAGATTTCTTCCTGGAAAATACGCATCTTGTTGTTGCCTTTCATCAGCGTTGGCTGAATGTAGTAGCCAGTGCCAAGATCGTCAGCCAAGGTTTCTGCAGAACCACCTACCAGGACTTCTGCACCTTCATCACGGCCGATATCCAAGTAGCTCATGATTTTTTCATACTGCTGTTGTGATGCCTGTGCACCAACCATGGTATCGGTATCCAGCGGGTTGCCACGTTTGATCTGGGCAATACGCTCGATGACTTTGCCAATAAATTGTTCGTAAATGCTTTCCTGGATCAGCAGACGGCTTGGGCAAGTACAGATTTCACCCTGGTTGAAGAATGCCAGTACCGCACCTTCAACACATTTGCTGACGAAGCTGTCTTCGTGATCCATCACGTCGGCGAAGTAAACGTTAGGTGATTTACCACCCAGCTCAACCGTTGACGGAATGATGTTTTCAGCCGCACATTTCAGAATGTGGGAACCGACTGGAGTGGAACCGGTGAACGCGATCTTGGCGATACGGGTTGAGGTGGCCAGAGCCTGGCCTGCTTCGGCACCGATACCGTTAACGATGTTCAGGGTACCTGGTGGCAGCAAGTCGCCAATACACTCCATCAGAACCAGGATGGAAGCCGGGGTTTGTTCGGCTGGCTTCAGGACGATACAGTTACCGGCGGCCAATGCGGGAGCCATTTTCCAGGCAGCCATCAGCAGCGGGAAGTTCCATGGGATGATCTGACCAACGACACCCAGTGGCTCGTGGAAATGATAAGCCACAGTGTGCTCGTCGATATCACCGATGGTGCCTTCCTGGGCGCGGAGACAGCCGGCGAAGTAGCGGAAGTGGTCAGCGGCCAATGGCACGTCTGCTGCCAGTGTTTCACGTACTGCCTTACCGTTGTCCCAGGTTTCTGCAACGGCCAGCTTTTCGAGGTTGGCTTCAATGCGATCGGCGATTTTCAACAACACGTTGGAGCGTGCAGTAACGGATGTTTTGCCCCAGGCTTCTTTGGCAGCGTGAGCAGCATCCAGAGCCAGGTTGATATCGTCTTCGTCGGAGCGGGGAACCTGACAGAATACCTGACCGTTGATTGGGCTGATGTTGTCCAGGTAACGACCGTTAACAGGCTCGACCCATTGGCCGCCGATGAAGTTGCCGTAACGTTCTTTGAAGGTAACTACTGAGCCGTCTTGGCCGGGATTTGCGTAGATCATGTTAGTTCTCCGGGGAATTATTGTTATCGCAAACAGAGTTTATTGTTCAAGGGGCAGTACACGCTGACCTGAATCAATCGGAACGCTGTCAGTTTGCTGGAAGCTCTGGCATGCCGTCATTGACCATCCCTGTTTAAAAAGGCACTACCTTGGTACTAGTTCTCTGGGATGCCATCCTGGCGCATGCAGGCAAGATTCTGAGAGTGGGTAAATAGTGGCGCGACGAGAGGTGGCCTGAGTGGTAAGCCATACTGAATAGAACGGCCTGACATGCGCCTTGGTGGATTTGCTACTGAATGGCAATTACCGGAGAATAGCGCTCCCTGATATTGACTGACTCTGTCGGATTCTATGACTACCCGCATCGCCATTAACGGTTTCGGCCGTATCGGCCGCTCGGTTCTCCGGGCGCTTTATGAAAATCGTTACCACCCCCAACTGCAGATTGTGGCCATTAATGAATTGGCGGATATCGACTCCGTCAGTTATATGCTGCGTTACGACAGCACCCACGGCCGCTTTCCGGGCGAGGTGGTGGTCGAGGCGGATAATTGTCTGCGGATCAATGGCGATCTGGTACATCTGTACCACGAATCCAGTCCATCACGGCTGGACTGGTCCGAGTGCCAGGTGGATATTGTGCTGGAATGCAGTGGCCAGATTCGCACCCGGGCCGACGCCGAAGCGCATCTGCTCAGCGGTGCAGGCAAGGTACTGATTTCCAATCCGGCTGACAGCGCCGTCGACAACACCATTGTGTACGGCATCAACCACACGGATATTCGCCCAGAGCAGCGCATTATTTCCAACAGCTCGTGTTCTACCAACTGTCTGGTGCCGATACTGACCTTGTTGGAAGAAGCCTTCGGCATCGAACGGGGGGTGACGACCACCATCCACTCGGCCATGAACGATCAGCCGGTGATCGATGCTTACTCCTCGGATCTGCGCCGTACCCGGTCTGCGGGACAAAGCATTATTCCGGTTGATACCGGCTTGCCAAGAGGGGTGGCCCGGCTGATGCCAGCGTTGACAGGCAAACTGGAAAGTCTGCATTTGCGCGTCCCAACCATCAATGTGTCCGCTCTGGACGTCAGCTTGCAGCTCAAGTGCGACACCAGCGCACAGGCCGTTAACGAACTGATACAATCCGCTGCCAATGGTGTATTTCGTGGCCTGCTGGGTGTGACGTACGAGCCGCATGCTTCGATTGATTTTAACCATGACCCACGTTCCTGCATTGTTGATGCGACCCAGACTCGGGTCAGCGCCGGTTCAATGCTGAAGTTGCTGCTGTGGTTTGATAATGAATGGGGATTCGCCAACCGCATGCTGGATACGGCGCTGTATATGAAACAGGCGCCAGGCTTGGCAACAATATCCGGAGCAGGTGATACCGTAGCGGGTTCCATGTGAATCCGCGATGTCACCGCGTTGGGTCAATACACAAGTAATTACTAACAAAAACAGTCAGGGCGCTTGCGACGCCTGCAACACATATGAGGAAAGCCACAATGTCTGTGATCAAAATGACCGATCTGGATTTGAAGGGAAAGCGCGTTCTGATTCGTGAAGATCTGAATGTGCCTGTTAAAGCAGGCAAAGTGACCTCCGATGCGCGTATCCGTGCCTCTTTGCCCACCATTCAGCTTGCCCTGGCCGCTGGTGCTCGCGTCATTGTGATGTCTCACCTGGGGCGCCCGACGGAAGGCGTTTACGAAGAAGAATTTTCCATGCAGCCAGTGGCAGACCACTTGTCGGGTCTGTTGGAACGCGATGTCACGGTGGTGAAGGATTTTGCCAACGGGGTTGATGTTGCGGAAGGTGAGCTGGTGCTGTTGGAAAACGTCCGTTTTAATCCGGGCGAAAAGAAAGATGTCGATACGCTGGCACAAGCCTATGCGGCGTTGTGTGATGTGTTTGTAATGGATGCGTTTGGTACTGCTCACCGTGCCCAGGCCTCGACCCATGGCGTGGCAAAATTTGCTCCGGTTGCTTGCGCAGGGCCATTGCTGGCGGCAGAACTGGATGCACTGGGCAAGGCATTGGCAACACCCGCACGCCCGTTAGTGGCCATTGTCGGTGGCTCCAAGGTGTCAACCAAGCTGCAAGTGCTGGAGAGCCTGTCAGATATCTGCGATCAAATTATTGTGGGTGGTGGCATCGCCAATACCTTCCTCGCCGCTGCTGGTCAGCCGGTGGGTAAATCACTGTGTGAAGACGAACTGATTCCAGCCGCCAAGGCTCTGATGGAAAAAGTTTCCATCCCGGTACCTAGCGACGTGGTATGTGGTAAAGAATTCTCTGAAACCGCCGCTGCTACATTAAAACCGGCGGCGGATGTCACCGAAGACGATATGATTTTTGATATTGGCCCGGATTCTGCCGCCGCTTTGGCCGAACAACTGAAACAGGCCGGTACTATTATCTGGAATGGCCCGGTGGGCGTTTTCGAATTCGACCAGTTTGGTGAAGGTACCAAAGCCCTGTCATTGGCCATTGCAGAATCCGATGCTTTCTCGATTGCCGGTGGTGGTGACACCCTGGCAGCTGTTGATAAATACGGCATTGCCGATAAGGTGTCTTATATCTCCACTGGTGGCGGCGCTTTCCTGGAATTTGTTGAAGGAAAAGTACTGCCTGCGGTTGCGGTACTGGAACAACGCGCCAAATAAGAATCACAACATATAAACGGACTGACCTGATGTGCAGGTCAGTCAGCATAATCAGTTAGAAGGATAGTAATTTATGGCACTTATCAGTATGCGTCAGATGCTGGATCACGCCGCCGAATTCGGCTACGGCGTACCGGCGTTCAACGTCAACAACCTGGAACAAATGCGCGCCATCATGATGGCCGCCGACAAAACCGATTCGCCAGTGATCGTGCAGGCATCGGCCGGTGCACGTAAATACGCAGGTGCTCCTTTCTTGCGCCACCTGATTCTGGCCGCGGTGGAAGAATTTCCACACATTCCGGTGTGTATGCACCAGGATCACGGCACCTCGCCAGACGTATGTCAGCGCTCCATTCAACTGGGCTTCAGCTCTGTGATGATGGACGGCTCGCTGGGTACAGACGGCAAAACCCCCACCAGCTATGAATACAACGTTGACGTTACCCGTCGTACCGTTGAAATGGCGCATGCGTGTGGTGTTTCTGTAGAAGGTGAGCTGGGTTGTCTGGGTTCTCTCGAAACCGGTCAGGCCGGTGAAGAAGACGGTATTGGCGCAGAAGGTATTCTGAGCCACGACCAGATGCTGACCGATCCGGAAGAAGCTGCCGATTTTGTCAAGCAAACTGGCGTGGATGCTCTGGCTATCGCCTGTGGTACTTCACACGGTGCCTACAAATTTACGCGTCCACCAACAGATGACATTCTGGCTATTGACCGCATCAAGGCGATTCACCAGCGTATCCCGGGCACTCACCTGGTGATGCACGGTTCATCGTCTGTGCCGCAAGAATGGCTGGCCATCATCAACGAATTTGGTGGTGATATTCCAGAAACCTACGGTGTGCCGGTTGAGCAAATCGTTGAAGGTATCAAGTATGGCGTGCGCAAGGTGAATATCGATACCGACCTGCGTCTGGCTTCTACGGGTGCGATTCGTCGTTTTATGGCGGCCAACCCGAGTGAGTTTGATCCACGTAAATACCTGAAAGAAACCGTTACTGCGATGTCTGACATTTGTATCGCCCGTTACGAAGCCTTTGGTACCGCGGGTAACGCCAGCAAAATCAAGGTGGATTGCCTTGATGTGATGTATGAGCGTTATTTGACCGGCGAGCTGGATCCAAAGATCGTTTGATCTGAAGCCCAGCCCTGGCTGGGTTTATGATGAGCTGATGGTGGGCCGTATCCTTGCGGCGCGCCAATATCAGCAGCCATGCTGGCAGTCAGGGAGGTGTTTGAGCGCCTTGACTGTCAGCGGCGTTTGCATGATTGTCCTCTGAATATTTATCTTTCCCGCTTTGTATCACTGCCCGTATTGCTCCTGTCGATTACCTCTCACAACTGCCAATCACAACTCTTGATAGCAACTGCCAATCACGACCGTAGCCAGCTTTCTTCCTGCCGCAATTCGGGGAAGGTGTGATCCTCTACGCATAAAAATGTATTTATTTGGTAATGAATTGTATTGATATGTAATTACTGGTTATTATTTGGCCACCATAAACATTGGAATATATCCCCATTTACCGGTGCCCAGGCCCAAATAAAGCACCCTGTGATTAGCAAAAAGGAATCAAATCATGAACTGGACACATTCATTGACGAGCTGGATGTCTGTCGCTCTGCTCAGTAGTACGTTGGCCATCGCTGGTTGCGGTGGTAGTGATAGTAGTGGCAGCAGCAGTGACGACAACACATCAGATGCAACACTGGAAGGTACGGCGGCCACCGGTGCGGCGATTGACGGTTTTGTATATGTCACCGATGCCAGTGGTACCGAGGTCAATGTCGCGACTGAGGATGATGGCAGCTACACCATTACCGTTACCGGCATGACAGCCCCTTTCTTGCTGCGTGCTATTCCTGATGATGGCTCGGACGTACAGTATTCGTTTGCCGCAAGCGCCAACAGCGTTGCCAACATTACACAGTTGACGACACTGGCGATGTTCCTGGCCAATGGTGAAATCAGCCTGGAAGTGCTGCAGCAACGCTGGTCTGATGCCGCTGCCAGTTTCTCCAGCGACGATCTTGAGGATGCCCAGGCGCAGGTTAATGCCAATTTCAGCGAACAGTTTTCTGACAATGGACTGAATGCCGACAGCTACGACTTTTTTACTGCGGAGTTCAGCGCCAACGGCAATGGCTTCGATGCGGTACTGGATCTGATCAGTATTGATATCAACTTCAGCACCGGTTCTTTCACCGTGGCGGTGGATGGTGTGGTGTATGACTACGATATGGATATTGATGCAGGTACGGATAACGGCGGCATCGTTATTGGCGGTGATGACAGTGATCTGGATGGCGAGTGGACGCTGACCTTCAGTGGTACATTCAGGTCTGGAGCAACGACGACGGTTATTCCTGAGGTTACTATCGATGGGCTGGAGGCACCGGATTCCCTGTCTGAAATTGAAGATCGGGTCAGTGATAGCTATGAGGCATCTGGTTCTGAAATCAGCAATCTGGAAGTCACCACGCTAACCGATACCGATACACGCAAGACCTTTACGCTGAGCTTTACGCTGACAACAACCGTCGATGTTGGTGACTCTTCTGTGGATGTTCTCTCCGACTACGATATGACCTACGACTATCAGCTTGACTGATACTCGCAGCAGAGCATGACTATTGGTAAAGGGCGCTTCGGCGCCCTTTTTAATGGCTGGTGGCCAGTCAGTTTTGGTGTTGTTTTGGCGTTACTGCGGATAATCAGGCATGCCATACGCCATACCGTCGCAATCACCGCAATCACCGCCGCCAGTGTTGGCATGAAGAAGACAGACACCCCTTGTGGCAAGGGGTGTCTGTCGAGTCGATATGATTTTGTGGATGTGTACTGGCTCAGGCGTTTGCCGCAATCTCTTGAATTCGTTGCACCATGGCGCGGATACCGTTACCTCGGGTGGGGCTCAGGTGTTTGATCAGATCAATGGCGCCAAAGTAGCCGTCGATATCAAAGGCGCTGGCCGCTGCCGGGGTTTTGCCATTGTAGGCACTGAGTACCACGCCAAGCAGGCCTTTGACGATATGGGCGTCGGAGTCAGCTTCCAGTACCAGCTTGCCGTCAATGATATCGGAGTCAATCCAGACCTGGCTCTGGCAGCCACGAATCAGATGCTGTTCGGTTTTCTTGTCATCGGGCATTGGCGGTAATTGTTTGCCAAGCTCGATGATGTATTTGTAGCGCTCTTCCCAATCGTCAAAAAAGCCAAGGGTGTCAAGAATATCGTCGGTAGTAATCTCACTGCCGAAGGGATTCGGGGTCAGGCTCACGGTGCTCTCCTCAGGCTGATTCAGCCAGCTCGGCGTTCAGTGTTTCGATAAAGCTGCGGATACGTTGGGCAGCTTCACGGCATTCTTCGACGCTGGCGACCAGAGCCATACGAACACGACCGGCGCCGGGGTTAATGCCTTCGACGGTGCGGGAAATATAGGAGCCGGGTAATACCGTGATGTGTTGCTCGGCAAACAGGCGCTGGGCGAACAGGTCGTCGGCAATCGGGGTTTTTAACCACAAGTAGAAGCTGGCATCGGTTTGTTGAATATCGATCACCGGCTCGAGAATCTCGATAAAGGTTTTGAATTTCTCGGTGTACTGGCGGCGGTTTTCTTCCACATGAGCTTCGTCTTTCCAGGCGGCAATAGCGGCCATCTGGGTTTGTACGGGTTGCGCGCAACCATGGTAGGTGCGGTACAGCAGAAAGGGCTTCAGCAGTTTGGCATCACCGGCAATAAAACCGGAGCGCAGGCCGGGCAGGTTGGAGCGCTTGGACAGGGAGTGGAAGACCACACACTTGTCGTAATCGTCGCGGCCCAGTTCCGCGCAGGCTTGCAGCAGCCCGGCGGGAGCTTCTTTGCCATCGACCCAGAGCTCGGAGTAACACTCATCAGAGGCGATAATAAAGTTGTACTGATCGGCCAGGGCAATCAGTTCCTTGTATTGGGCAAGGCTCAGGGTCGAGCCGGTCGGGTTGCCCGGAGAGCAGACAAACAGCAGTTGGCAACGCTGCCAAATGTCAGCCGGAACAGATGCATAATCGGCATTAAATCCCGTGGCTTCGAGACATGGCAGAAAATAAGGCTCGGCACCGGCCAGATACGCTGCCCCTTCGTAAATCTGATAGAAGGGATTTGGGCTCAGGACCAGCGGCTGTGGCTGGCTGCGATCCACAGCGGCCTGGGCGAAGGCAAAAATGGCCTCGCGGGTGCCGTTAACCGGAATAACCTGGGTCACCGGGTCGATGGCGTTCAGCTTGAAACGGCGGCCGAGCCAATCGGCACAAACACTGCTGAGCTCTGGCAGACCCTTGGTGGTGGGGTAGTTTTCCAGTGACCGGATGCTGTCGATCATGGCCTGTTGGACAAAGACGGGCGAAGGGTGTTTGGGTTCGCCGATCGACAGGGATATGTGCTCCAGAGCCATATTGGGGCTGACAGCAGCTTTCAGTTTCGCCAGTTTTTCGAATGGGTAGGGCTGGAGTTTGCTCAGGTCTGGATTCATGTGACACCAACAAAGACAACGACAGGCAGCCACAGCTGCCGTGAAAAAGTGCTGGTGATTATACCTGCTGACATCGGAAAGAGCAGGTCATTATGACAAAAGTATGGCGGTGGCTGCGGTATGGCGATTATTCGCTGGCTTCAATCCCGGTGATCAGCCAGGGGGCATCGTCAATCGACATATCCCGTTCCAGGTGCCAGGTATCGCGAATACGGTCTTCGCTGTGGTCGCCATGATCCCGGCTATGGCCACGAAACAGCAAGCTGATCTTGCGTACGGAACCAACCTGGCGTGCCAGTACTATATCCGCGGCAAGATCGAGGACTTCCGTCTGGGGTGGCGCTGCCGCCATGGTAGCCCGTTGACGGGCCAGCAAGGTGTACAGCTCGGCAACGACGTATTCCCTGAGGGTGCGCATGTCACCATCATTCCAGGCCTGTTGTACCAGTCGATAGTGATCCAGCGCCCGCTGGACAAAGGCTGTGCGGTCAAAGTCCTGAGGCAGGTTGATCGGAGGTTCGTTGTTGATGGTTTGGTTCATTATCACGCTGAGATCCTGGCGCGGGTGATGCTGAGAGCCAATGGTATCGGCGACCGAGGACAGGAAGGTGCCGTGGTGTTGGTCTGCACCAGGAGGGTGTGCAGGTTGTCTGCGAAACAGTTTCAACAAGACCAGTCCGGTTAATACCAGCCACAGGATATCGATCCATTGGATGCCATCAAAAGCGCCGTTGGCAAACAGAAAAGCAAACAGGCTGCCACTGAACAAGCCATTCAACAGGTCTTTTATCAAGCTGCTTGTACTTGTTTGGGTCCACGGTCCTGTAGCGGCATCTGTCTGGCTGGCCAGGAGTGCCGACTTGGCTGGAACCGCGGCTATGAAGGTGTGATGGGTAAAGCTGTCACTGTCTATTTGGGGGGCTGCCTCGGCGGATTGCATCAGGGCCATTAATAGAAAGGCTGTCGCAAACAGGGACCAGAAGAACTTCATAATAACCTCTGTGAATGTCATCTTTGTCAGAGTGGCCGCCACTGTAACAGAATTGGCCGGCTTCAGAGGTCGGAAATATCAGACAGGCCAGAGCAGCCACGGAGAGGTTGTGCCGGGAGGAAGCACTGGGTGAACGCTAGTGCAGAGAATTGTAAGGTGCTGTCAGTGGGTGTATTTACCAGAAGACAATACAAATGATAGGTAATATCATTTGTGTTTGATAAGGACGTCGACGTCTAACCACCCACTAAGAGTAGAAATATATGCCCAAGTTCCGTTCTCGTTCTGTCTTTTCTCAAGGAGCTCACAGTTGGCTAACGCCTGCTTGTCTGACCCTTGGTTCTTGCTTGTCTGCTACTGCGATGGCTGATGATTCATCGAACATCGAACTCGAGTCCATGGTGGTTACGGCCACGATGAGTGCACGGCCAATCGAAACCGCACCGGCTTTTACAACCGTTTTGAGTGCTGAAGAAATTGAATCGGCTCCGGTTGATAGTCTGGGTGACTTGCTGCGAGCCAATGCAGGGTTGAATAATCTGACGGACAGTAATGGTCGGGATGATATCCAGATCCGTGGTTTGGACAGCGATTACACCATGATCCTGATCAATGGCAAGCGGGTGTCATCCGGCGGTGCATTTGCCAAAGGCAGTGATGTTGATTTCAACTCAATTCCTGTGTCCTCGATTGAACGCATTGAAGTGATCCGTGGGCCGATGGCGGCCTTGTATGGTTCTGATGCCATTGGTGGGGTGATTAATATCATCACCAAAAAGTCCGCTGGCGAGTGGCGCGGCAGTGTCAGTGGTGAATACACCGTGGTCGACTCTGGTGAAGATGGCGGCCGTTACCGTTTGGGCGGGACGGTTATGGGGTCTCTGAATGACAAGGTCAGCTTGTCAGTATCGGCGGACCAGTACAGCCGCGATGCCTGGTACGCCAATGATGCTGATGACGTACCGGAGCAGGAAGAAAAAACGGCCAGCAATCTGACGTCAACGCTGACCGTGGATCTGGATGAACAGCAAAGCATCGATATTGACCTCGGTTATAACCATGATGATCGTCCCTATCAGCTGTACGGCACCAGCTCGTACCGCGATCAGACCATCAATCGTTATGACCTGGCACTGACTCATACGGGTCAATGGAGCAATGCTTCAACCACCGCTTATATCAAATATGAGCACAGCGATGTTGACGACTACAACACCAGTTATGACATCCCCCAGCATCACACCAAGGAAACCAACCTGTACGCCAAGGCCTATGGCCATACCTCTCTGGGAATGAACGACCTGGTAGCCGGGTTCGATTTCCGTCATCAGGAACTGGAAGACCCGGTCAACTATGTGGAAACCGGCAAATACAGCATCGATCAGGCTGGTGTGTTTGTGCAGGATGAACTGGCGCTGACGGATCAGCTGACCCTGACGCTGGGCGGCCGCTGGGATCATCACGAAATCTTTGGTGGTCACTTTTCTCCGAAAAGCTATCTGGTTTACCAACTGAATGATGCCGTGACATTAAAAGGGGGCGTTGGCAAGGCGTTCAAAGCCCCGGATGGCCGTAAGTTAAGCCCGGAATACAACGAAATCAGTTGTGGTGGCAGCTGCTACATTCCCGGTAATCCGGATCTGGAACCAGAGACCAGTATCACCAAAGAGCTGGGGGTGGAAGTACGCCAGCCTTATTGGAGTCTGAGTGCGGATGTGTTTGATACCGAGGTCAAAGACAAGATCGAACGGGAACTGGGCGAAGCCGATGAGGATGGTGTGTACTCCCCGGTCTGGGTCAACCTGAGCAAGGTCACGTCGAAAGGTTATGAAGTAAGCGGTGATCTGGACCTGACCGATAGTTTGGTGATTACCGGTAATTACACCCGACTGATCGTCAAGGACGAAGACGACGCCGTGATTGAGTATCGTCCTGAGCATCAATCGAATCTCGGTATCAAAATGCAGGCGACGGATGCCCTCAGCGCCAGTCTTAATGTCAATTATGTAGGGGGTATGACCTATTCCTACTGGGCCGACTCCCAGACCAATGTGCGTAAGCTGTCGTATTACCGCACGGATCTGGGTTTCCTGATGGATATGAGTGAAGCGGTACAGCTCAAATTTGGCGTCAACAATATCGGTGATATCAATCTGACGGATATGGATGACAATATTTCCACCGTCGAGCTGGGCCGTAACTATTACTTTGGCGGCACTTACTACTTCTGATGGATGTTCTTATGACCACAATCACCTTGCTTATTGGCCTGACGACGCTGGCGGTGGCTTTGTTGTACCTGAGTTTGCCTAACCAGCGCTGGCTGGCACGGCCGCTACCGGCCAGATATCGGCCGTTGGTGCTGGCAGCACAGGGAGTGCCGTTACTGGGGTGGCTGCTGTCCGTGCCGCCACTGACTGCAGTCCTGGCCTGGCTGGTGGTGGTCATGCTTGCGCTGGGGTTACTCCCGGCGCTGTTTTTACTGTGGTGGAGGGCCGACTGATGGCAGCACGGGATTTTCGTTATGACTGGTGGTCAAAAAGCCTCAGCGGCATCATCGCCGGATTTTTGTTGGCACTGGGCATCAGTGGTCTGTTTGCCTGGTGGGGGCCGGGAGGGATTGATGCCACTAACAAGGTGCAATTCAACATGTGGTTGATCGTGCTGGTCTGGGTACCCTTGCTGGCAACCGTGTATTTGTTTCGTAATGGTGTCCGGGCCTGGCTGGTATTGGGGAGCCTGGCGCTGATCAGTCATACGGCACTGTATTTTGTTCGCACCGGAGGTATGGCATGAAAAACGGATTCAAGGTGCGGGGCGACATTCTGAAAATGTACAAGACCCTGCATACCTGGGTTGGTATCAGCTCTGGCATCTTGCTGTTTATCTGCTTTTTTGCCGGTGCACTCACCATGTTCGAAGAGCCAATCCAGCAGTGGTCGGAGGCGGCCAGTGACAAGCTGCAGCCGACATCACAGCTTTCTCCGGTTGAGCTGGACTCGCTGGTGGATCAGGTGCTGGCGCAGTATCCGGCAGCCCACCGGGGGATGACGCTGCAGTTGGGGGAGCATCCACAAGGCAATGCACCGCTGTTCTGGCAAGGAGGAGGGCGGAGCCGCGATTTGAATCTGTCGGCGGCACGCTGGCAAGCGAGTCTGGATAACGACGGGCAATTGCAGGTCCAGCAGCAGACCCCTGGTCAGCTGGGGGAATTGATTGATCTATTACATCGTACTGCCGGAATACCGGGACAGTGGGGCCATGGCTGGATTGGCCTGTATCTGATGGGCGTGGCATCGTTGCTGTACTGCCTGGCGCTGGTGTCGGGCATCGTATTGGTATTGCCCACACTGATACGGGATTTTTTGATTGTGCGGCCGGAAAAGAGCCGCAAGCGTTTCTGGCTGGACAGCCATAACCTGATTGGTATTACCAGCCTGCCCTTTCATCTGATGATTGCGGTGACGGTGGTGGTGTTTGCCTTCCATGACGAGCTTTACGATGCCTTGCAAGAGGTAGTGTACGGTGACAAATCCATGTTTGGTGTACGGGTGGAGGCGACGGAGCAGTCGGTCACCGAGCTGCCAGCGATCAGTCAGCTACTGGAGCAAGTGCAGCAGCAAGCTCCGGGGTTTGAGGTCAAGGCAGTCGAGCTGATGAATCTGGATTCGTCGCGAGCGATTGCCCGGGTTGCGGTTACTCATGACAGCTACCTGACCCGTGGCGCACGGGAAGGCTATGTCATTCTTGATCCTTATACCCTGGAGGTGATCAACACCAGTGTTTTGCCTGGGCAACAGGATGACTGGAGTATGCTGGTGAGCAGCTTCTTTGGTATGCATTTTGGCAGCTTTGGAGGCACCGGAGTGAAGTGGCTGTATTTTGCGCTTGGTCTCAGTGGTGCGTTTATTTTCTACAGCGGCAATGTGCTGTGGATTCAGAGTCGGCGCAAAAAATCCGGCAAGGCGGCATTAGCCATGGCAGAGCAGCCACGCTCGGTACGCTGGATGGCCAATGCCACGACCGGGGTTTGCCTTGGCAGTATCGCCGGGGTTGCGGTAGCCATGGCGGTGAGCAAGCTGTCGGAGGGGATGCTGGTTGAAAACAGTGAAGGCAATCCGTCGAATATCCTGCTGTTATGGGGGTATTACCTGACCTGGCTGGTCTGGTTGTTATGGGCCTGTGTACGGGGCAGTGAACGGGCCGGTAGCGAGTTGCTGCAGGCCACGGCGGTGAGTATTTTGCTGATTCCGGCTTGCAGCATGTTACTGGTGTTGTCGGGGGATCTGGATATTGCGGCAGTGACCGGGGCAAGCCTGGCTGTGGATCTGGTGGCATTGCTGAGTACAGGGTTGATTCTGCTGCTGGACTGGCGATTACGTCGACGGGCAGTGCCGGTCGGCGCGGCGCTGGCTGATGCGGTCACCAGCTGAAGTGAAATGAATCGCCAGTGGGGATGGATAGTCAGTGGGGATTGATAGTTGGTGATGGCGATAGTTGGTGATGTATTAATAGTTGGTGAAAATTGATAGTAATTTATTGATTGTCAAAGGCTATTAAGGCAAGAGATATATGCCATTGTTAGTGATAGAAAATAGCGATTAATCTGACTGTGTTGATAGACAAACAGAGGATTCGTTATGAACAGTATCTTGCGTTATATCTCCGTGGTGGCCCAGCCCGAAGCCAATCTGACAGCTGTAACGGCAACATCGCCAACCACCACTTCCCCTAAGGTTGACCGCCCGTCGCGCCAGGGGTGTAACTACAGTGACAACTATTACGGTGATCAGTGCTGTGGCCCTCATCACCGTTGTTGAATACACCATCAAACCCTTGCCCGCTATGGGCAGGGTCTGGATTTAGATACCCGGCATCGGAATAAATTTGGGCAACGCCTTGATACGGGCCATCCATTGGTTGATGTGCGGGTAGCCCGACAGATCAATGCCGCCTTCCCAGGCAATGGCAACGTATGGGAAAACCGCACATTCAGCAATGGTTGGACGTTGCAATGCCAGCCAGTCATGGGTTGTCAGGTGCTGCTCCAGCAAAGCCAGAATACGGTTGCTGGTGTCCAGAGTCTGTTGCTTGTTCAAAGCATAACCAAACTTGTCGACCAGTCGCGCGGAGTTTGGGCCATGCTGGATTTCGTTGGCTGCCGTAGACAGCCATTGCATTACCTCACCTTGTTGGGCCGCACCGTCTGGCCACCATTGATGACCGCCATATTCCCGGGCCAGGTACACCAGAATGGCCTGGGAATCACGCAGCGTGACATCACCATCGACTAATACCGGCAGTTCTCCCCAAGGGTTCAGATCCGTTACAGGGGCACGCTTGTGGGCTCCATCGAGAAAATCAACGGCGATCAATTCCAGTGGCAGATCGATCAGTGCCGCAAACAGCCGCACCTTGTAGCAGTTACCGGATGGTTCCAGATCATAAAGTTGCATGAGGTATTCCTTATTGTATTTGTTGTTGGAGTCTTGGGGCTGTGATGCCGTTACAGTACGGCATCGGAGTCGCTGTCAGGCACTGCCGGCAGCAATTGGTTAAATTCAAGCACATTGCCATCCGGGTCCCGGATAAACAGCGTAATTCGCCGTGGGCCAATGCGATGGATGCCTTCGGTAATGGCGATGCCTTCCGCCTTGAGCCAGTCTTGCAGGGCATAAATATCTTCGATCACAAACGCTGGGTGGGTGATGCCCGGTAATTTCACCGGTTCATCCAGCAGTGGATTGCGACCATGATGCAGTCGGGTGGCGTTAAAAATCAGGTTGATTCTGACGCCGCTGGGGGACTCCATCTCATTGGCTTCATGGTGGTCGAACAGGGCGGTTTGCCGAAACCCCAGTCGTTCATAAAAATGCACGGAACGCTGCTTGTCACTCACTCGTATGCCGACGTGGTCGTATTGCAGAACGGGTTGCGGGTTGCGGGCATTTATCAAGGTGTCGACCTGTCTTATGACGTGGATGCTGTTCAGTAAACACTCTTCGATAATCGCAATAAATAGGATTATCCTGATAGGTTTATTACGTTTTTTGCACAAGTGGGACAAGCATGGATAAATTCAGAGCGATGGCGACTTTTGTGGCGATTGTGGATAACGGCAGCCTGACCGCCGCTGCCAATACCATGAACCGCTCTCCTGCGGCGATTGTCCGGGCGCTGGCGGAGCTGGAAAAATATCTGGGAGTACGGTTGTTAAATCGCAGCACCCGCCGCATTGCCCTGACCGATGAAGGGCGTGAATATTTGCAATATTGCCGCCGGATTCTGGCAGATGTTGAAGCCGCCGAGTTTCGTTTGGATGTACGTAAAACCACGCTCACCGGCTCAATCCAGATTACGGCTCCGGTGATGTTCGGGCGTTTGCATCTGGCGCCATTGCTGAACCAGTGGCTGGTGGAACATCCGGGTATGGCGGCAGAGCTGGTCCTGCTGGACCGGATGGTGGATGTGATTGAAGAAGGGTTTGATCTGGCCTTGCGCATCGGCCATCTGGCGGACTCCTCGCTGATTGCATTGCCGCTGGGTATTACTCACACGCGCATTTGCGCCAGCCCGACATTGATTCAGCGGCTGGGCCAACCACAGCACCCGACTGACCTGGCCAATTGGCCCGGGATTCTGTTTGCGCCGCAGGGCAATCAATGGCGTTTTATTGATCATGAGAAGCTGGTTATCCAGGCTGTTACCCCGGTCCTGACCAGCAATCAGGTGGATGTGGTGCTGGCTGCTGCGGTGGATGGTCTGGGTGTGGCTCGGGTAATGTCGTATCAGGCACAGGGGGCGATCCAGAATGGGCAGCTATTGTCGCTGCTGGAGCCATATGCTCCGGCTCCTTTTCCGGTGCAGTTTGTCTACCCGCACAATCGTCTGGTGTCGCCCCGGGTACGGCAATGTCTTGACTGGATGGTGCCGCGCTTGCGCCAGCGTTTACAGGATCCGTCTTGATACATAGCCCGATAAGCCCCTGTGTCGGGTTTATGACGTCTGCACCGAGGCGTCCTGACTCGTTGTGCTATCAGTCTTTATAACCGGTGGTGGTCGGAGCGTGCCATTCCTGGATCGGCACCGTCGAAATACTGTTTTTGGGTGAGCCATCGACCATTTTGTCGGAGTAGACCAGATAGATCAGTGTGCTGCGTTTCTGGTCAAAAAACCGTACTACCTGCATGCTCTTGAACAACAGCGAGGTACGCTTGGTGAACACCTTGTCGCCGTCTTCCAGATCATCGAGAAAACGGATTGGACCAATCTGGCGGCAAGCGATAGAGGCGTCGGAGGTATCTTCTGCCAGTCCCAATGTGCCGCTGATGCCACCGGTCTGGGCGCGGCTCAAATGGCAAGTGACGCCGGAGACTTTGGGGTCATCAAAGGCTTCGATCACAATCTTGTGGTTCTTGCCGATCAATTTGAAGACGGTATCAACTTCTCCGACAACTTCGGCCTGGGTCATGGCAGACATCAAGGGAATCAGGCCCAGCAGGGTGGTACGTAGAAACGTGGTCATGGTTGGCACTCCAATACAAAATATAGTGATCCATCGGGTTCAAACACACGCATTTAATAATAATGGTATGTCATTGCTACCCCGATGGCGTCGCGGTTCTGAACTTCCCAGCCGGTTTGAGCCGCGATGGATCGATACGCCAACTCGAACCGTATGGCCCGACTGGCCTTGTATTCAATAAACAGTCGTGGGCTGAGTGTGTTACTGCGTATCGGGCGGCTATCATCCCTGCTCTGGTGGTGATGGGCAATGTCGAGCTGCAGGCCGACACCGGCTGACCAGTCGGGTAGCTGGTAACTGCTATCAAATTGCATCATCAGCCCCCGATGACGGTTATCACCACTGGCATAACGCATACCAAGCCTGGCCCTGGTTTCAATACGCGGGTTGACAGGCATGGCGTAGCCACCATAGAGCAGCAGGCCGGGGCTGTTGCCCTGGTGGTTTGAATCCATTCCCAGACCGGCTTCCCAGCCGTGATGCAAGTAGTTGGGGGCGGTATCGGTACGGGCTGGAATCGCCAGATCCAGCAGTGGACTGTCGGTGGTGAAATAACGATCCCGGTAAAGGTGGTGATATTGTGGCCGGTAGGGCTCACCCACCGCCAGCAGCCGGCTGTCTTCTTGGATCAATAGTAGCCGTCCCAACCAGTCAGCCTCGGTAAATACCACCAGATAACGGTCGCCCGGGGCGATTTCCAAAGGGAGATACACCGCCTCTGTGCGAGTCCGGGTCGGATTGGCCAGCACTGGACTGTTGTAGATGCTTACGGCGTTAAACTGCGCATCGAGCACCAGAACAGAGGGATAAAAGACAGTGTATTCGTCGATTAATGAGTGCAGGTCGATACGGATCGGGTGATCGTAGTGTGGCAGCTCCAGCCCGGTGGCGAGTACCTGATGCTGGCCCAACAAGAGTGGCTCGGTGGTTGGAATCAACTCATCCTGAAAGCCATATTCGAGCCGGTGGTAATGCAGTGTCGGCAAGCTGGCCAGCCAGTCCAGAGGAGAGGCCTGCGGCGGTGTGGGTGTCAGGGGAGCGGGAGCCGCCAGTACCGTATGGCTGAACAGCAGGCTCAGTAACAAGGTACAGAAAGAAAACGCATACGTCATTCAGGCTCCTGATCTGCCAATAATCGATAACGCTCGCGACTGTAGCGCAGAGCGTTATCCCGGAGCCAGTGGAATCAACCTGGCTGAGCTGTGGAATATGCCTCAGGTCAGCTGTTGCTGGAATAAATCCAGAGTGCGTTCCCAGGCGAGATCGGCCTGTTGCTGATTAAAACGTGGGGTGGAGTCGTTATGGAAACCATGTCGGGTACCTTGATATTGGTACATGGCAAAGTCTTTGTTATTGGCCGTTAATGCGGCTTTATAGTCCGCGCTCATGGCATTGATACGCGGGTCATCTTCGGCAAAATGAATCACCAGCGGCGCTTGAATGGCCGGGACATCCTGGCTATTGGCCGGGCGGCCGTAAAAAGGTGCGGCTGCGTTCAGGTCACCCCCCATGGTCACCGCCAGCTGATTCACAACGCCGCCGCCATAACAGAAACCGGTGGTTCCCAGCTTGCCAGTGGAGAGAGCGTGACGTTTGACAAAATACGCACTGTTAAGCATATCGGTAAACAGTTTGCCCTGATCCAGGCTGGCTTGTAGCTGCTTGCCGTCATCATCATTTCCGGGATAACCGCCAACCGGTGATAGACCATCCGGAGCCAGGGCGAGGAAACCGGCTACCGCCAGACGTCGGGCCACATCTTCGATATAAGGGTTCAGCCCCCGGTTTTCATGAATAACCACTACCGCGGGGAATGGGCCGTCGCCGCTGGGCTGCACCAGATACCCCCGCATTTTGCCCGACGTACCACCAGGGGAGTCGTAGTGCACATAGTTGGCCTTGATACGGTTGTCGGTAAAGGAAATGGTTTCGGCTTCGGCGTAGCGGGGGAGCAACGACTGCGCCATTATCAGTCCGGAGCCTGCGGCCAGTGTGAGGGCGGCAGCACGGGAAAGGAAGCTGCGGCGACTCATGTCGGAGTGGCAATACTCATCGTATAAATCGTAAACCTGTGGATCGATCGGATCGTTACTCATTGGAATATCCTGTGCGGGCTGTGGTGGTCGTTACAAGACAAGGGGGGCATCTATTTAATCCTGCACGGCGGCAACACTCGCCCTTCGGGGGCTGCCGGATGATTTTGACTCGGTGTCGCCGACGTTTGACTTGACCCGTCAGGCCTGCAAGTCGGCTTCGTGATTCGAAACCATCCGGTAGCCCAGAGTGAGCACCGGATTAAATAGATGTCCCCAAGGGTTGACCACAAAATACAAGATTTGTGGGTAAAAGCCAGACACGATGACGATGTAATGATCGTTGGTCGATTGTGCGGTATGAGAGGCATAAAACAGAATGACTGCACAATGTTCGGATTGTGCTGGTTAAAACCATTATTTTTGTGTGGATATTGGAGTTGGGCAAAACAGTAATCATTGATGTGCTAGGGTGAGGCACCACAAGCCTGAACTGCCACACTCTGTGCCGGTTTTGATTCGCGTGTGCCATCTGTCTCACCGGATCACTTATGAGTAAACGTAAAACCGCCAGTACCGGGCAGGATAACCAGGCCTGGCTGGCGATGTGGCGTAACGACCAGATCGAGTTTCATCAGAAAATAACCAGCAATTTGTTGGTGCGGCACTTTCCTGAGCAGACAACGGCGGGGAGATGCCGGGTTTTTGTGCCCTTGTGTGGCAAAAGTCTGGATCTGCTCTGGCTGGCACAGCAGGGATATGAGGTGATCGGAGTTGAACTCAGCCAGATTGCTGCCAAGGCTTTTTTTGTCGAGAACCGGATCGATTATCACCGCAGTCGTGAGGGCGATTTTATTGCTTGGCGCAGTGAACATATCACCATACTCAGTGGCGATTTTTTCCAGCTGACCATGGCGCAGTTAGGAGTGATTGATCTGGTGCTTGACCGGGCTTCGCTGACAGCATTAAATCCGGCGATTCGTCCACTTTATGTACAGCACATGCACGACATTCTGCCAGCCGGGCAATGTCCGGTGTATTTACTGACGGTAGAAGACCCGGATGAGCACGAACAGCTGTTTGATATCGACCAGGAATTGCTGGGGTTGTATCAGGCAACCTTCGATATAGAAGTTATCGATGCCGAGCGGTGTCAGGTCGCGGCGTTGGCGGATATTGTAACCACCGATACCAAGCTCTATCGTCTGCTACCGCACCAGATAACCGCAGACCTTTGTTGATCTGATCGGTTGATTGCGCAGGAACCAGAACAGCTCGAAACAGAAGGTACAGACATCAGGCCTATTCGAACTTGTTGCGTGCCTTGGCCCAAGGATCCGGCTTGCTGTTACTGTCAGAACCACTGGAAGGTTGAGCTGAAGAGGCCGGCGGTTCAGCCGATGTCGACGTGCTGTGTCGATAGCTGCTTGAGCGGGCGTGGTTGCTGGTACGTTTATTGTCCGAACGTGGTTTTTTACCGTGTTCCGCCGCCTGTTTTGCTCGTTTTTCCCGTAACCGTTCCGCATCTTCCAGACTCAGAATCGCCGGTTCACCAGGTTGCTGGTGGGCTGGAATAATCCGGTCTCGGGGTGGCAGGGCAAACTGGGTGGACGACGCTTTGGGCAGATTCTTGAACTGATACAAGTAAAAGACTTCCACCTTCTCACGAGCCCAGGTGGTTTTTTTCAAAAACTTCACACTGGCGTCGATGCTGGGGTTGGTTTTGAAACAGTTGATGTTCAAGTACGCAAACAGAATATCAAAACCATAATGGCCGACCAGCTCAACCAGCATCTGTTTTAATCCCACGCCATGTAATGGGTTGTTCTTGTAATTGATATCGTCGCTCATGAACCATCCGCAAAAAAAGTGAAGGCCGTGATTGTACCTGTTGCTGTCAGGAAAACACACGAATGAAATACTTGAATCAAACGGGACATCAGAGCGGTGCCACGGCTTTTTATTCTGTAAATAAAGGTCAGCGCACACGGGATAGAGGGATCAGCATTGCCCTTGCTGTAGCTCTGCGCGACAATGCGCGCCTTTACATGCCAGAGCAATTGTCAGGAGAGTGATTCCCATCGCCCGACGACCCGTCTGCTATCCTGTGCTGGCTAACCTTGACACAAACCAGGAGTCGTAACATGACCTCTCGTACAGAACTGGCTAACGCCATCCGCGCATTAAGTATGGACGCAGTCCAAAAGGCCAAAAGTGGCCACCCCGGTGCGCCAATGGGCATGGCTGATATCGCTGAGGTGTTATGGAACGACTACCTGAAACATAACCCGGGCAACCCCGAATGGGCTGACCGCGACCGTTTTATCCTTTCCAATGGTCACGGCTCCATGTTGATTTATTCCTTGCTGCATCTGACCGGGTACGACCTGTCGATCGACGACCTGAAAAATTTCCGTCAGCTGCACAGCAAAACACCGGGTCATCCGGAATATGGTTATGCCCCTGGCATTGAAACCACCACCGGACCTTTAGGTCAGGGGATTGCCAACGGTGTCGGTATGGCCGTAGCCGAAAAAGTGCTGGCTGCCCAGTTCAACCGTCCAGGGCATGAGATTGTTGACCATAACACCTATGTCTTTATGGGTGACGGCTGCATGATGGAAGGCATCTCTCACGAAGTGTGTTCACTGGCCGGTACTCTGGGGTTGGGCAAGCTGGTTGCCTTCTACGATGACAACGGCATTTCCATTGATGGGGAAGTCGAAGGCTGGTTTACCGATGATACCGCCGCTCGTTTTGAAGCCTATGGCTGGCAAGTGATACGTCATGTGGATGGTCACGATGCGGAAGAAATCCGTATGGCTATCGAGACAGCTCGTGCCAACACCGAGCAACCGACGCTGATTTGCTGCAAGACCATTATCGGTTTTGGCTCACCCAACAAGGAAGGCAAGGAAGATTGCCACGGCGCCCCATTGGGCGATGACGAAATCGCGTTAACCCGTGCTCGCCTGGGCTGGGAACATGGCCCATTTGATATTCCGGCTCATATCTATACCGGCTGGGATGCCAAAGAAAAAGGTGCCGCGGTCGAACAATCCTGGAAGGAAACATTTGCTGCCTATGCGGCTGCCTATCCGGAATTGGCAACTGAGTTTGAACGCCGTATGAAAGGCGACTTGCCTGCGGATTTCAGCGAGCAGGCCACAGCCTACATCGCCGAATGTCAGGCCAATGGTGCAACGATCGCATCCCGTAAGGCTTCCCAGAATACGTTAAATACCTTTGGCCCCTTGCTGCCAGAATTCCTGGGTGGTTCGGCGGATCTGGCGGGTTCCAACCTGACCCTGTGGTCGGGCGCCACTGGTATCAGTGCCGAGGATGCCAGCGGTAACTACCTGTTTTACGGTGTCCGTGAATTCGGCATGAGTGCCATGATGAATGGCGTGGCATTACACAAGGGCTTTATCCCTTACGGTGCGACCTTTTTGATGTTTATGGAATACGCCCGTAATGCGGTGCGCATGGCATCACTGATGAAGCAGCGTGCTATTTTTGTGTATACCCATGACTCCATTGGTCTGGGTGAAGATGGCCCGACTCACCAACCGGTCGAGCAGGTTGCCAGCCTGCGTAATACGCCAAACCTGGAAACATGGCGTCCATGCGATACCGTGGAAAGCGCGGTTGCCTGGAAGTCGGCAGTAGAGCGGGTTGACGGCCCATCGGCGCTGATCTTTTCACGTCAGGGGTTGCCTCATCAAGCACGTACTGAAGACCAACTCGCCAATGTGGCACGGGGTGGTTACATTCTGAAAGACTGTGATGGCACTCCGGATGTGATTGTAATTGCCACCGGTTCAGAAGTTGGTTTGGCGATGGCGGCAGCAGAGCAAGTGACCGATAAAGCCGTTCGTGTGGTTTCCATGCCGTGCGCTGAAATATTCTGTAAACAAGAAGCTGGTTATATAGAGTCCGTATTGCCTGCTGCAGTAACAGCACGAGTAGCTGTTGAGGCGTTGCACAAGGATTACTGGTACAAATTTGTTGGGTTGCAAGGTGCTATTGTCGGGATGGATACGTTTGGCGAATCCGCTCCGGCCGCTGATTTGATGGCTCACTTTGGCTTTACCGTAGACAAAGTGGTTAATTCCATCGCGACGGTTGGCTGAAAAACGGCGGGATCTGCGGGATACTTGCAGGAGCAGGTCCCTGACCATCAGGCTTGGCGTTAAATGATGGGCACTTGGCTGCTGATTTGCATCAATGGTGTTATAAGCATCAGACTGTATTCCGAAATTTCTACAATGTAATATGTAATCTGTCAGTAAGTGTTGCCGCGTTTCCCCTCTCAGGACCGGTAACACTTACTGGCTACCTCGCCGCTTTATAGGCACTCCGTATTGTAAGCCCCGTAAGCTGTAAGGATGCGTAATGGAAGAATCGACAGTCCGCTCACCGGCTCAGGCCAGACAAGGAAGCCACACGTTTCAGTTTGAAAAATTCAGTATTCGTGGTGCGACGCACAAAAACACCCAGCTGACTGTGTTCCCTACCGGGGAATGGAAATCCGTTAGCAGTGTCAGTACTCATGTAGCTTCTTTTAAACCCAGAATCAGTCTGTCCGTGGAATTTTTCCTGCGTGACGCTGGTATGGTCATACCGGTTGGTAATGTCCCTGAGGACTGGAGTCCCAAGCATCTGTGGAGCACCACCTTCGCCAAACTGGAAGACCGTGTTATTCACAGCTCCGGTAAAAGTGAATTTATAGCCAATCAATTTGAGACTCTGGCCCAGCATGCGGAAGGCAAGTTGAAGTTACGCTTGCAGCATAAACAAGGTTTTCTGGGGCGCTTTTTCTGAGCCCTGATCACGCCTGTTATCCTGGCCAACGGCCAGCGACAATAAAAGCCCTGTAAAAAAACCCTGCCAGATGAACGGCAGAGCCTCTCAATATTCGCCGCCAGGATTGGCCCGGCATTATGCGGAAGCTGAATCCAGCCCGGATATCACATCGGGTTGGACAACGTCCTGTTGCAACACAATACGGTAACGTGGTTTACCAGCCTCCAGATGGCTGAGTGCCTGATTGATGGCACTCATTGGCATCACTTCTGTTTGCGGTACGATGCCGTGGCGGGCGGCAAAATCAAGCATGGTCTTGATGGTGCCCGGACTGCCCACTTCCGATGCCATCACCGCCCGTTGGCCAATCAGGCTGATATCCAGTGGCTCCAGCAACACCCCCAACAAAACCAGCTTTCCTTTAGGCTTGAGCGTGGCGATATAACGTTGCCATTCGAGTTTGACATTGACGGTCGAAATAATCAGATCGAAGTGGTTGCGGGCGGCCTTCAGAGCGCTGCTGTCGCGGCTGTTGATAATTTCATGAGCGCCAAAACGACGCGCTTCTTCCGCTTTGTCTGGTGATGAGGTAAAGGCAGTGACCTCACAGCCCCAGGCTTTAAGAAACTGCAGCGCCAAATGCCCCAAGCCACCAATACCAATCACAGCAACTCGGGCAGTAGGAGATAACTGCTGCTGCATCAAGGGGTTAAAGGTTGTTACACCGGCACAAAACAATGGCCCGGCCTGTTGCAGCGGAATACCGGGCGGGATCGCAACCACACTACTGGCTGCTGCCCGAACACGGTCGGCAAAACCTCCGTGGCGGCCAACAATGGTTTCTTCAACGGAATAACACAGGTTGTGGTCACCGTTCATGCAGCAATCGCAGGTATGGCAAAAGCCGGATTGCCAGCCCAAGCCAACGGCATCCCCCACCGTAAACTGTGTGACCAGTTCACCAACCGCAGCAATGCGGCCAACCGCTTCATGACCAGGAATAAAAGGGTATTGGCTGACACCCCAGTCGTTATTGATCATGCTCAGATCACTATGGCACAGGCCGCAATATTCCACGGCAATCTCAACCTGATGGCTGCCTAATGGGCCGGGGTCGTACTGATAGGGGCGTAATGTTCCACCGGCTTCAAATACCGCATAACCTGTAATCATGATCTGCTCCTGGCGAATATTGAAACGGCTATTGTGACCTTAATCCGGCATCGGGCTATCAGAGAACGGCAAGTTTTTGCCGCGTGCTGGCGAGATTGGTTAACCGGGATCGCAAAAACCGACAGATCGTATGGCGCCCGGCAAAAGTTGTCTTGGGTGATCTCCGGATCATTCCAGGCAGAGGGATGGCAAGAAAGAAGCGCGGTCGGGAACCGGACCGCTAGAATTTTGAAGCGGTTTCGAGGATATCCGGGTGAGTGGCGGCTAACTTGGCATTAAGGAAGCGCAGGCGGCGGCTGATTTCCCGCAGCATATTCATTTGAATCAGGGTGAACTGTTCGAGATCGTATTGATACAGCTCATAGAGTGCTGCTGTGGGTAACTCAAGGGCGATACAGTCGGTAATTGCCCGCACGGTTGCACCACGAGGGTTCATGTCGACAACAGCCATTTCGCCAAAACTGTCACCCGGCCCAAGTTGCCGTAGCTGGCGCATCTCGTCACCGCATTGTTTCATTACTTCAGCACGGCCGGTTTCCAGGATGAAAATAGAGCTGGCCGGATCGTCTTCGTAAAAAAAGACTTGTTGTGCCTTGAGTTGTCTCGGGATACAGCGTTGTTCGATAAAATTGATGGCATCCGCACTGAGAGCGCCAAAAATTGGACGATTCTGCAGTAACTGCAGACGTTGTGGACTCAGTCGGGCAGTTGTGGAGGAGCGGGGACTGGCAGAGTCAGGAATCATGGCGATCACTTGTGACTGGAACCTGATTCCCATGGTACTGCCAAGCAGCATATAAAGGAAAGCAGAACCATGTTCCGGGCGGTGATGGCCTATATGCTGGCAGATTCTGCCAGCACTATCGGTCTCAGTGGGCGCTGATCAGGCGCCTAAACGTTCGTATAATTCCGATTCATCCCGGGGTTCTGGAATCAGGTCATCCAGTTGCTGTGGTGCCTGGGTGACCTTGTGTTCCGAGTTGATACCCAGTTTGCGAAACAGCTGCTGGTCTTTGTTGGCAGCAGGGTTGGGTGTGGTCAGCAGGCATTCACCGTAGAAAATGGAATTGGCACCGGCAAAGAAACACATGGCCTGCATTTCTTCGCTCATTTCTTCACGTCCGGCACTTAACCGCACATGGGACCTGGGCATCAGGATACGGGCCACGGCAATGGTGCGGATAAAGTCGAGTGGGTCAACGTCGGCTTCATGTTCCAGTGGCGTACCGGCGACTTTCACCAACTGGTTAATGGGCACAGAGTCCGGGTGTTGTGGCAGATTGGCCAGCTGGCGTAACAGACCGGCACGGTCCCGCTGGCTTTCACCCATTCCCAGAATCCCGCCAGAGCAGACTTTCATACCGGCTTTACGGACGTTATCGAGAGTTTCCAGGCGGTCGCCATAGCTGCGGGTGGTGATGATTTCACCGTAATAGTCGGGTGAGGTATCCAGGTTGTGATTGTAATAATCCAGACCGGCTTCGCCCAGACGGTTGGCCTTGTCGGCATCAAGCATGCCGAGGGTCATGCAGGTTTCCAGACCAAGCTCCTTGACGCCTTTTACCATGGCCAATACGTAAGGCATGTCTTTTTCACGCGGCGAGCGCCAGGCGGCTCCCATGCAAAAGCGGTCGGAACCGGCGGCTTTGGCGGCCTTGGCTTTTTCCAGAACCGCTTCCACTTCCATCAGGCGTTCTTTTTCGAGGCCGGTATCGTAACGGGCACTTTGCGGGCAGTAGGCACAGTCTTCCGGGCAAGCGCCGGTTTTGATCGACAGCAGGGTGCTGACCTGTACGGCGTTGGGATCAAAAAACTGGCGGTGTACGGTTTGAGCCTGGAACAGCAGGTCATTAAACGGCAGATTCAGCAATGCCTGTACCTCGTCCAGAGTCCAGTCATTGCGGATGGCCGCGTTGTTTGGCTGCGAAGAGGACGGAAAGTTGGCTGCTACGGCACTGCCCATGGCGGTCTCCATTTGCTGATACAGGAATATAAAGGTGAATACTGCAGCCTGCCGAGGCAACAGGCAATTTGGGGCCAGCCATTTGCTGACTATTGTTTAAAAAACGTTCGATAGTCAGCTGCCAAGGTCGGGGGCGTCAGTCGGAACAGGCCGCTGAAACAAACCGACGAAATAGTCAGGAGTCATGGCGGCGACCAGGACAAAGAGCGCTGTTGCAACCACTGAATGGAACACGGGTGGCTGGAGCGGGTTTGGTATCGGTGCTCATGGTCGGTTTTAGGCGATTTCGCGTTATAGTAGCAGCTTGATTTTGCTGTCAGTCGAGGTTTGCCGTGTACTACCCATTTCTGAATGATGCACCCTTTGCGTTTGCGACAGGCAAGGCTGTCTGTGTGGGTCGCAACTATGCTGCTCATGCCGCTGAATTAAATAACCCCATCCCGGAACAGCCGCTGCTGTTTATCAAGCCCGCCGATGCGGTGGTCGCCATGGAGGGGGACATCTCGATCCCCGACGGTATGGGGGCCGTGCATCATGAACTGGAAATTGCCTTGCTGATTGGAGAGACACTGTCCCAGGCCAGTGCCGATGAGGCTCTGGCTGCCATTGCCGGGGTGGGCCTGGCTCTGGATTTGACCTTGCGCGATGTACAAAGCGGGCTCAAAAAGAAAGGCCACCCCTGGGAACGGGCCAAGGCATTTGATGGTGCTTGCCCGGTATCCCGTTTTATTGCCGCAGAACAGGTGAGTGACTGGGGGGATCTGGAGCTGTCCCTGACGCGAAACGGTACCTTGCAGCAGCAGGGCAACAGCAAGGCGATGTTGTTTCCAGTGGCGGATCTGCTGGTCGCGATCAGCCAGCAATTTACGCTTAATCCCGGGGATCTGGTGCTGACCGGCACCCCGGCCGGAGTTGGGCCGCTGGAAGCAGGGGATCAGTTGACTGCGACCTTGCAGGACTGGTTGTCGGTCTCATGCCAGGTAGAGGCTCGACCGTCCAGTGCCATACAAGGAGGTCAATAATGGCTTCTTGTGATGCCCCGGGCCTGCAAAGCCTGGATGAGGCTCTGGAACAAATCCTGTCGTCGCTGACGCCTCTGACCGAAGAAGAGTGGGTGCCACTGTCCCAGGCTGACGGCCGCATATTGGCTGCCGATGTGCAAAGCTGTCTGGACTTGCCACCGACCGATAACTCCGCCATGGACGGTTATGCCGTGCGGGTAGAGGATCTGACCGAATTTGATTGGCTGGACGTTAACCAGCGTATTCTGGCGGGAGATGCCACAACCCAACCGATATTACCCGGAGAATGCGCGCGTATCATGACCGGCGCGATGCTGCCGGAAGGCGCCAATACCGTCATCATGCAAGAAGATGCCGAACTGGATGACGACGGCAAGGTGCGCTTTCTGGCGGCGGTCAAACCATCAGCGAATATTCGGCGGCGCGGAGAAGAAGTGGCCGTTGGTGATATCGTTCTGGCCGCGGGTCGGCGTTTACGGGCGGCTGACATCGGATTGCTGGCCAGTCTTGGTATTGACCAGGTAGTGGTACGCCGTCGGGTACGAGTTGCCATTATGGCCACCGGTAATGAACTGGTGACACCGGGGCAGTCGTTACAAGCCGGGCAGATTTATGAGTCCAACAGCCAGGTACTGGCCGCCTTGCTGGTACGGTTGGGCTGCACCGTCATTCATTTCGGCATTATCGCGGATGACCCGCAGGCATTACGGCAAGCCTATCAGAATGCCGACAGTCAGGCGGATCTGGTCATTGCTTCTGGCGGCGTCTCAGTGGGGGAAGCAGATTTCAGCAAGCAGGTGCTGGATGAACTGGGCCAGGTGGGATTATGGAAACTGGCCATCAAACCGGGCAAACCGTTTGCCTTCGGTCGTTTGCCAAACAGCTGGTTTGCCGGTTTGCCGGGCAATCCGGTATCGACCATGGTGACGTTTGATCAGCTGGTGGTGCCGATATTGACAACATTGGCAGGAGACAATACTCCACCACGGCTTGCCCTGCGCGCTCGTCTGACCTGTGGGTTACACCGTCGTCCGGGGCGGTTGGAGTTTCAGCGTGCCGTAGTCTCAACGACCGAAGACGGAGTGCTGCAAGTCACACCATTGGCACGTCAGGGATCTGCACTGCTAAGTACCATGTCGGCAGCCAACGCGTATATTTTGCTGGATGGCGATAGCTCCAGTCTGGAGAAAGGCCAACCTGTCCGTATTGAGCTGTTTGATGGGCTGTTATTGTAGGGAGCGTTATTGTAGGGGTTGGCACTGTGCTTATTCCTGATCGGCGCAAGTACAAACAGCAGAGTGAGCAGGGCAAGGTGTTTTACAAGGAAAGGAACGGCACTTCCAGAGATTGGCTGTCGATGCTCTGTTGGGGATCGTCATGATGTTGGGTACTGCAATGATCTGGCGGCCAAACATAAAAAAGATGTCCGCCTGATATTTTTAGAGATCGAGCGTTAATTTGGCGCTCTTGCAGCCCGAGACACAGACCATCATGGTGGTATTTGTTGCCTGTTCGCTGGGTGACAAAACACTGTCACGATGATCCACTTCGCCGTCGATAACAGTCACTTCACAGGAACCGCAGAGCCCTTCCTGACAGGCAAAACCAACATCAACGCCAGCATCCAGAAGGCGATTCAGCAAATTTTCTCCAGCCTGGATCTGTAACGTTTGGCCGGATTGGGCCAGTTCAACCTCATAACTTGTCCGAGCATCCGCTGACGCTGCTATCTCTGCTGCTGTGAAGCGTTCGATATGAACAAACTCATAGCCCAGTTGCTCACAGGCAGCGTGAAAGGCATCCAGCATGGCTACCGGGCCGCAACCGTAAAAATGGCTGTCTTTATCATATCCGCGCAAGAGCGCCTGAAGGTCTGGAGCGGAGCCGGACTCATCGTCGAAATGATAATAAACCTTGCCACCCAGAGCCGTGATTTCGTCCAGCATGGCTGCCTCTGCCCGCGACCGTGCGCAATATATCAGCACTGGGGAACTCCCCTTCAGAAGCAGCTCCCGGTACATACAAAAGATAGGCGTTATGCCAATGCCGCCTGCAAGCAGTACATTTTTCTGCGCTGATGCATTCATCGGAAAGTGATTACGTGGCGCTGATATCACCAGCTCAGTACCGACCCGCAACTTGTCATGGATCCACGCTGAACCACCGCGACTGTTCTGGTCTCTCAATACCGCGACCACATAGCGATCCAGAGTGTGCGGTGAACCCAGCAAGGAATAGCTGCGGTTAATACCGCAAGGCAAGTGCAGATCAATATGCGCTCCCGGCTCAAATGAAGGGAAGACAGCATCAGCCAAAGGGCGCAGTTCAATACTGATTATCCCTTGTGCTTCATAACGAATCCCATGCACCAGTGCGACTATATTTTTATCAGCCATCGGTTTTCTCATTTAAAGATTGAAGTGGGCCAGTCTCTGGCCCGGGGTGTCAGTTCCTCCCTTGCAGGAGACGGTATCCCCGGTGGTTGTGGCTACCGTGTCTCCTGCGATACCAGCCAGGGTTTTAGAGGATAAAAGGGAACTCGTCCTCTGGCAGAGGATCACCGTTTTTCAGGCGGCCGATCAGCTCTGGAAAAGGGGGTGAGGTTTCACCTCCGCGGTCGACATAACAGGCGTTATCGCCGAGCCAGCGGGTAGAAATAACGCGTCGTGATGTGTCTCTGGATGCGTTACCCGGCGCACCGTGTACCGTCAGGTAGTCAAACGCGATTGCGTCACCAGGCTCCAGATCCCAGCCCAGAATCGTGTAGTCGTCCTTGTTGGCTTCAATATCGGGCATGACTTCGAGGTTGGTTGCCTTGTGGTCATAATCCACCCCGGTAAACTTGCGCGGACGAAACAGCTTGCCCCAGCGATGGGAGCCAGCAACAAATTCAACACTGGAGCTGCGTGGTACCGGATCAAGAGGCAACCAGATGCTGACGGTTTGATCGGCTTTGGTACAGTAATACGGCTCATCGTGGTGCCAAGGGGTCAGTTTGGTATTGCCCGCCTCCTTGATAAGCACGTGTTCATGGAAAATCCGTACCTGCTTCGATCCCATGACCTGCTGGGCCACACTTGCTGCTGGTCCTTCCTGTACAAATTGGCGATAGCCCGGGTTATTTGCCCAATTACAGTAGTCTGCGATGAAGCGCCCTTTGCTCTGATCTGGCGTGTAGTTCTTGAAGAAAGGCCCTGGGTGCGCCAGATTGTAATCGACCGCTTCCCGCAGCGGTTCAATCCAGTCTTTGAATAGCCCGCGAATGACCACGGCGCCATCACGGGCAAAATCCTCACGTAATGTCTTGTTCACAGTTTGCTCCTTGGTTCTGATCATGGTTTCAGGTTTTCTTACGGCATCTCGTTCCGGTGACGATTGCTCAGCCAGCTGGCACAGCCGTACAGCGCCAGAACAAAGAGGATGAGCAATGTGGCAACCGCGAGGATTGACGGGTCAATCTGGTCGCGGATGCCGCTCCACATCTGGCGTGGCACGGTGCGTTGTTCGGCACCGCCGATAAACAGCACGACGATCACCTCATCAAATGAGGTGGCAAATGCAAAGATGGCTCCGGTGGCAACGGAGGGGGTAATCAATGGCAGGGTGACGCGGCGAAAACAGACCCAGGGTGTGGCACCGAGGCCACTGGCGGCGCGGGTCAGGCTGTGGTCGAACGACTGCAAGCCGGCACACACGGTAATCACCACAAACGGCGTGCCCAGTACGGTGTGAGCGAGAATTACACCCAGATACGAATCCACCAGGCCGAACGGCGCAAAAATGTAGTAGAAGCCGGCGGCCACCACCACAATGGGAATAATCATCGGCGAGATCAGCAGCGGCATGATTAACCCGCGCAAGGGGAATCCGGGCCGGGTCAGCCCCAGTGCTGCCAGTGTCCCCAGTATGGTGGCCAGCAGTGTGGAGGCAAAGCCAATCCCCAGGCTGTTCAGCAAGGCCCGCTGCCATTGATCGTCAAACAGGGCAGCCTGGTACCAGCGCAGCGATACACCATCCATCGGATAGGAAAAGTAGGTGCTGGTATTGAACGACAAAGGGATGATGATCAGGATCGGTGCGATCAGGAAAAACAGCACCACTGCTGTGTGTACTCGAACCCAGCGTGCACTCCAGCGCTCAAGGCGCGACCAGTAATGAGATTTCATAAACTTCTCCGGTTAGCCGAAGCGCAGGCGGTCAATACCGACCAGGCGATTAAAAATGAAGTAAAAGATGGCGGTGAAAATCACCAGGTAAGCCGATAATGCTCCAGCCAGGCCCCAGTTCAGCTGCTGGTTCGTCTGTATCGAAATCAGCTGGCTGATCATTTCATCACCTGCGCCACCGAGTAGCGCTGGCGTGATGTAGTAGCCCAACGATAGGACAAACACCAGAAAGCAGCCGGCACCGACACCGGCAAGGGTTTGTGGTACGTAGACCCGGATAAAGGCGGTCAGTGGCTTGGCACCCAACGACTGGGCAGCCCGTAAATAGACGGGTGATATGCCTTTCATGACCGAATAAATGGCCAATATCATGAACGGCAACATAATATGCGTCATGCCAATCAACACGCCGGTACGGTTGAAGACCAGCGGTATGGGCTGGCTTACCAGTCCGAGACCACTGAGCAGGCTATTGATTACGCCATTGGGTTGCAGCAATACATACCAGGCGGTGGTGCGTACCAGTAGCGATGTCCAGAAAGGGATGATGACCAGCAGCATCAGCTTGCGGCCTTGACGTGCGGGCAAATTCGCCAATAACCAGGCCACTGGGTATGCCAGCAGCAGGCACAGCAGGGTCACGCTGGTACTGATCCAGATGGTCCGGGAGAAGGCAGCGAGGTAGACCGACTCTTCTGGCGGCAGACTGGCCACACTCCCGGTCTTGTCGACATAGCTGTCTACCGCATTGAGCAGGTAATCAGGGGTCGGGGATTGTCCGGCACGCTTGAGTACGCGCCAGATTTCCTTGTCACCCCAGCGGGAATCGCTGGCCAGTAACGCTGCCTGAAGATCATCGCGTGAATCCCGTTTCAGTTTTCGTGCTGTTTTCAACAGCAAACTGCGCATGGCCGGGTTGTAAAAATTCATGCGTCGGGCAACCCGCCCCAGCTTCCCCTGTTTACTGGCCTGCACCAGGTCCTGTGCCATCGCGGCATAAATATCAGCACCAGGCATTGCGGCCTCATCCCAATGCTGTAACAGCTTGGTGGCCTCTGGCAGCGCCAGCGGCACTTCTGGATTTTGTACGCTGCGCAGAAGCAGAGTGCCGATAGGAGCAATAAAGGTAATCAATAAAAACAGCAGCAGAGGGGCGGCCAGCAATAAGGCTTTGCGTGATTCCTGCCGTTTTACTCGGCGATACGCCTGAAGCCGTTCGGCATCATTCAATGCGTCGGGTGCAGCCAGGCCACCCTCTGGCGTGGGTATAGTCTCATTCATACGGAACTCCGGGATAATGCAAGCATCGGTGCTGGCCACCGATTGGTGGCCAGCCGAGGTCTGTCAGCGAGCTAGCCACACCTGGAAGCGCTTGTTGATGACGTCAAAGTTATCGACCCAGAAATCCACATCAATCTGGACTGCATTCTTGAAGTTGGCATCAGCCGTTGGCAGGTCTTCGAGAATGTCCTTCTCAATCAATGGCAAAGCATTTTTGCGCGGTGGCGCGTAAGAGATGTAACGGGAGAGCTGGGAGGTGACATCCGCGCGAGATGCATAGGCGATGAACTCAAATGCCTCTTCAGCATTCGGGGCACCAGCCGGTACACCCCACCATTCATAATCGTAGATCTGTCCGTCCCAGACCGTGACAAAGGCACTGCCATCGTTTTTCACGGAATCATGAATACGGCCGTTATAGGCTTGCGTCATCACAACCGCGCCATCGGCAAGCAGTTGAGGAGCTTGTGCGCCGGATTCCCACCAGATGATATCCTGCTTGATGGCATCGAGTTGACGGAATGCACGGTCCAGCCCTTTTTTGGTTGCCAGGACGTCGTAGACCTTGTCTTTACTGACGCCATCGGCCAGCAGAGCCCATTCCAGCGTGCCTTTGGGGCTTTTGCGCAAGCCACGTTTGCCAGGGAATTTGTCCGTGTCAAAGAAGTCGCTGATCAGAGTGGGGCCAGTGGCCAGCGCCTCTTTGTCATAGGCAAATACGGTCGACCAGATCATGCTGGCAACGGCACAGTCGCCAATGGAGCCGGGAATAAAATCACTGGTGTCTCCCAGAATGGATTCATCCAGTGGCATCAGCAGTCCTTCATCGCAGCCGGCAACGGCGTCGTTGGACTCCAGATCAATAAGATCCCAGCTGGTATTGTTGGCCTGAACCATTGCAGCCAGCTTGGCCAAGCCGCCGTCATAGGCTTCAAGACTGAATTCAGTTCCTGTCGCTTTTGCATAAGGCTTTAAATAGGCTTCTTGCACAGCGTTCTCAAAGGCACCACCGTACGTGACCACCGATAACGTTGTCTCTGCATGGAGAGGCCCGGCAGCGAGTAAAGTGGCTAGCATTGAAGCGCCTGCCAGGAAATTGGTTTTGGGCATGGTTTTCATATCAGTCCTTCTATCAGTTAGAGTTAACAGGGAGAGGAGGTGCTTTGATGAGACGCAAGCAATGGGGATAAAACCTTGCAATCATCGATTCGCCAGGTGACGTTCACTGTACTTCCGGCAATTGGCAGGCAATGTTCCCGACTATTGGGGAGCTTACACAGTAGTCGATCCGACTCGCCCAGACGCAGATGAACACGATGGTGATCACCGCAGTAGACGATATCTTCCACCAGTCCTTGCACGCGGTTGCCGAGATTGAGGTCGCCATCCGCGATGCGAACTTGCTCCGGGCGAAGAAACAGCATTCCCGGTGTGTCCTGTCGCAGGTTCTGGCTGACGCCACCACGAATTTTTGTGCCGTTTGATAACGTCAAAGTGGCTGTGGCGTGATCGATCTCAGTAATCCGGCCATCGAGCCCGTTATTTTCACCAACGAAGTTGGCAACGAAGGCATTGTGTGGGGACTCATATAATTCATGGGCCGGCGCAATTTGCTGGATACGACCATCGAAGAACACGGCAACACGATCGGACATGGTTAATGCTTCGGATTGATCGTGTGTCACATAGACGGTGGTGAGCCCCAACTCACGGTGCAAACGCATTATTTCGTACTGCATTTGTTCGCGCAGGCGCTTGTCCAGCGCTCCCAGGGGTTCATCCATCAAGACCAGACTGGGCTCGAACACCAGTGCCCTGGCCAGTGCAACCCGCTGCTGCTGGCCACCGGAGAGCTGCGACGGGCGGCGGTTCGCCACATGGGACAGCTCCACCATATCGAGTGCCTGTTTGACCCGGGTTTTGATCTGCTCGCGTCCGACCTTGCGTACCGACAGGGCAAAACCTACGTTTTCCGCAATCGTCATATGAGGGAACAAGGCGTAGTTCTGGAAAACCATACCGATATCGCGGTTATAAGGCGGCAGATCATCCAGACGTTTGCCACCCATACGTATCTCGCCCTGGCTCGGCGTTTCGAACCCGGCCAGCATCATCAGGGTGGTGGTCTTGCCGGAGCCTGATGGCCCCAACAGTGAGACAAACTCGCCCTTGTTGATGGTCAGATTCAGGTCATACACCACATAGTCTCTGCCGTCGTATGACTTGCAGACATCGCTCAGATTGATAAAGGCTTGTGAATCCTGAGGCTGGTCGGCATGGTTCATTGCTACATTCATGCGCTGCCCACCTGCTCGCTAATATAGCGGGCGAAATCATAGAGCGGACGCTCCAGATGACTCAGTTGTCCGGCCTTGGCCAGCGGTGCGCGAACCCCACGCATTACCGCTTCAACCCCTGTGCGATCTTCGGCATTGACCACATCCAGCATGTCTTTCAGAGCGCTCAGATACTCGGCGGCTTTGGGATCATTGATGTATTCCGGTGCCATGCCGCCGCCAAAGCTTATGCTTACCTGATCGGCGCCGCGGGGTTGCAACACCAGATACCAGAAATATCCCGGCGTCAGGGTAATCAGATGGCTTGGATAGATAGAGATTAACGCCGATGTCTTGCGCCAATGGCCTTCGAGGTGGTGGTTGTCGGGATGGGCATTACCGATTGCCAGGGTCGCTTCCTTGGTAAACCAGTGATAATTGAACGTCGGGTGTCCAGGAGGGCATTCCACTTCACTCAGGCGTGTATGTGGTCCCACGGTCGCCTTGTGCACAATGGGCAAGTGGTAACTTTCCATGAAGTTTTCAGCCAGAATTTTCCAGTTGCAGTCCCAGACGTGCTCTTCGTGGAACGCCTCGACATAACCTTCCATATGGTAGTGTCCAACCAAATCGGCCAGCGCTGCGAGCTGCTCCTTGACCGGTGGCAGTGCTTCATTCAGGGTGATGTAGATCCAGCCTTGCCATTCTTCGCAACGCACAGCGGGCAACTGATAGTGACTTTTGCAGAAACCATTTTGCTGGTTCATCTGCGGGGCTCCCCGTAGTTGCCCTTCAAGGTTGTAGCCCCAGGCATGGTAGGGACATACAATTGAGCTGACGTTGCCTGTGCCTTGCAACAGCTCGGACATACGGTGCAGGCACACATTGGAGAGCGCACGTATGTGCTCGTTATTGTCACGCAGCACCACGACTGGTTGATCGCCAATAGTACTCGTCAGGTAATCCCCGACATTCGGCAAGCGCGATACGTGGCCAACGCACAGCCATTGCTTACGGAAAATATTGTTCTGTTCCAGATCGGTAAATTGCGCAGATGTGTACACCTCTGGCGGCATGGCTCGGGCATTCGTAAAATCCAAATCGCAATTCTCACGGAGAGCAGCAACAAGCTCACCGACTGGCTTTGGACTGTTCAACTGCGTCATTAGAGGCTCCTTGATTTAGAAGTTGAAATAGGCAACGTGTACCTCCAACACGTACAGCACCGGTGTGGCTTATGTGTCTGGAGGGAAGGCTTGAAATGAATAGTGTCCGACTGGAACTGATAAATAAAATATTAAAAATGTTCTTATAACATTTGAAAATAGTATTCAGATATGCGCCATTAATGTGCTCATTGCGCCATTTGTGTGCATAATTAAAACAAGACCGGAGGATATTAAAACCCATGATCAATGTTGTTGATTAAGCAATCAGCCAACGGATCTCAGGCTGTATTACAGTTCCCAGACAAGGCGGAAGCTTGATAAAAGAGAAGGCTGCTCCCCTGAATATAGCGGGATTCAGAACAGCGGAGCTGCTTCACTGACAAGGGTGTGTTGTGGCCAATGTAGCCAGGATATGCTTTCAGATTAATATCATTATTTAATAATTATCGCCGTTGCAGGCTATTAAATATGAGGTGCAGGTCCATGCGGGCAGCCAGCCCATAACAACGATATGTCGCGCTGCTGCTATCAAACAACGGATGTTATTGCATGATAAGTTCATGATTCAGCGTGCGATGGATATCGATATGTCTGGTTATCGGTTTTCGTGTTTATTGCCGTTTGTCAATCAGAGACGGCTGAATTTATTTATCAGACCGTACACCAGATAATACCCAATGTTTATCCTGGCTCCTGTGGAAATAACAAAGCCCTGTGGTTACAGGGCTTTGTTAGAGTTATTCAGCGTTATAAACAAGAATGACTAGAACGGAATATCATCGTCAAAATCATCAAAGCTGTTGCCCTGTTGTGGTGCCGGTGCTGCTTGAGGTGCAGGGGCTTGTTGATAACCACCGGGGGCTGGCTGCTGTGGAGCCCGTTGTTGGGGCTGTTGCGGTGCCTGCTGTGGTGCTTGTTGTGGCGGCTGTTGCATTGGTGGTTGTTGAGGTTGGGGAGCCGGTTGTTGATACGGCTGCTGATACCCACCCTGAGGGTTGTTATGCATGGGGGCTTGTGGTGGTGCTGGTCGCTGTGCAGGCTGTTGCGGCGCTTGCTGTGGTTGCTGGCCATAACCCTGACCTCCCATACCACCCTGGGCTGGTGGTGGAGTCGGGTTCATCATGCTTGCAGCCCCTTGTGGCGGGTAGCCAGCACCAGCGCCCATGCCGTTGCTCATGTCGCCACCATTGCTGTTGCGGCTGTCGAGCATCATCATGTCGTTACAGATGATTTCCGTGGTGTAGCGTTTGACGCCGTCTTTTTCCCATTCGCGGGTTCTCAAACGACCTTCAAAGTAGGCTCTGGAACCTTTTTTCAGATACTGCTGGCAGATTTCTGCCAATTTGCCGTACACGGTCAAACGGTGCCATTCGGTTTGTTCTACCTTTTGGCCGGTTTGTTTGTCGTTATAGCTTTCATCGGTCGCCATCGTCATGTTGGCAACGGCATTGCCATTCGGCATGTAGCGTACTTCCGGGTCTCGGCCCAGAGTACCAATCAGTGTCACTTTGTTAACGCTGCGACCCATGAGATTCTCCTGTGGTATGTGTAATGGCGCGTGCCAGTTCCTGATCAAACTCGCTGGCAGTCACTTTTAGATAAACAGCCTGCTCTTCTGGTAATTCGGTGAGTTCGGCGACGCCGTTGAGCGCCAGCAAAGCCCGGTGCTGATACTGGGATAATGGGCTCGGCAGAGTGATTCGCACACTGCTGAGGTGACGCGGAGCAGGTGTCATCAGCATCAGTAATCCCCATAACAACACGGCGGCAGCAAAAATGGCAAATACACTGCTTGCCCCCCAATGAGACAGCACCCAGCCACCGATAGTGCCACCGGCGAAGGCACCCAGGAATTGCATGCTGGAATAAATCCCCATGGCACTGCCTTTGGAACCAGCCGGGGCAATTTTACTAAGCCAGGACGGCAGGCTGGCTTCCATCAGATTAAAGCCGAGGAAGTACAACAGCATCAATACGGCCCAGTGCCATAACGAAACTGCTTGTGTCATCAACAGTAGAGCAAGCAGAATCAGAGCGGCAGCGATCAGTACCACATTTTTCATCTGACGGCGTTTTTCCGCAATAATAATCAGTGGAATCATCAGGCCAAAGGCCAGTATCAGTACCGGCAAATACAAGTAACTATGGTGCTCTGGTGGCAGATCAAGATTGCTGAGTTGCAACGGGATGGCGACAAAAATAGCCACCATCAGGGCATGTAACACAAAGATGCCAATATTTAATGGCCAGAGAGACTTGTTGGCGAGCTGCAGCCGCACTTCACTGAGCACGGCGACGGAGTCACGGTGGCGGGTTCGTGGTGGCGAAGGAATCAGCAGCAGGGTGACAGCAATACCGCCCAGCGCCAAAACACCGGTTAGCGTAAAAATCAGTGACAGTCCGCCAATGCCAGCCAGCCAGGGGCCAACGACCAGCGCGACCGAGAACGACAAGCCAATACTGGCACCAATAAAGGCCATGGCTTTCATGCGGCTCTGTTCATTGGTGAGATCGGTGACCAGTGCCATGATGGCACTGGCAATCGCGCCGCCTCCTTGCAGGGCGCGACCAATAATCAGGCCATAGACACTCTCGGCATTGGCGGCAATCAGGCTGCCAGCGGCAAAAATCAGCAACCCGGCGATAATCACGGGTTTGCGGCCAATACGGTCAGACAAGGCGCCCGCAGGAATTTGCAGCAGTGCCTGGGTCAAGCCATAGACCCCCATGGCCAGACCAAGCAGCTCGGGGGTGGCATCTTTCAGCGTCAGGCCGTCCAGCATCAGGACGGGCAGTACCATAAACAGGCCCAGCATACGCAGGGCGTAAAGGGCAGCGAGTGAGGCGATGGCGCGCTGTTGTGCAGATTCAGGTATGGCGGTCATGCGATGTCCAGTGAGAGGAGCCAGCCCTGGCTTCCGGGGTCGGTAACGGCAGTCGAGTTTAAAAAGTGCGCCAGTTTAACAGGAATAACAGCCAGTTTTCAGTAATGACGTAGGGGAGTTCGTGGTTCCGTTGGAATTTTTTGAAAACTAGGAATTGTGTCTGTTTCATGCTCTTTTTTTGAGCGTTTGATTGGGTAGAATTATTCTCAACCGTCATGGGCAGGGTATGCCGGTGGCAAGTCAGGTCAAGGAGAGACGTTATGGATCGGCAATACAGTACTGACAGGCGCTACATCCTGTTATTCGGACGCCAGAATCTGCAGAACGCGATATTGCTGGATTATATTCAGACCCACCTTGGGCTGCATGCCCAGCTGGTGCATAAACTGGCCTGGCCCCCCGCGCATTTTCCTGCTGATGGACAGACTTTGCTGATGTTTGACACCGATGGTGTCCGGCCAGAGCGGCTGGCCAGAATCCTGGATGAGATTTATGAGGCCGATGCCGTGTCGCTGATCGGGTTATTTAATGTGCCGGAGCATCATGCACTGGAAGAGTTTATTTGCTGGCCGCGAGTCAGTGCCCTGTTTTATCGTCATACAAGCCAGAGTCTGCTGTTTGAGGGTATCAAGGCCGTGTTTAATGGCGAATTATGGCTGCCTCGCAAGTTGGTGAATGATCACCTTGAGCGGACGCGGCAGCGGCCACGGGCGCTTGAGCCGCCTCCTGTGTCACTGACGGGGCGGGAAGCTGAAATTCTGCATCTGGTAGAAACGGGTGCCACCAACCAGGATATCGCCGATGCCCTGGAAGTCAGTACCCATACGATAAAAACGCATCTATACAATCTGTTTAAAAAAATAGGCGTCAAGAACCGGGTGCAGGCCATTAACTGGGCCAAGGAGCACCTCAGCAGTATCACTGTCTGATTGGCAGGTTAAGCTGGATGGCTACCGTATTGCTGGGGATTGCTGGCGACTTCCGTTGCATTAATGGTGCAGCAATCGTGTATCAATGGCGCATCAATGCTTGATACGGAAGGCATGGCAGCGTTGGATGGCGGCTCTGTTGCCCGAATAAACAGATCAATCCTGTATCTGGGCACAGGTTCTATTACAATAGCGCTTTTGCCTTGGTGTAAAGAGCTGCATGGACAAGATTCTGGTCAGGGGTGCGCGCACTCACAACCTCAAAAACGTTGATCTGGATATTCCACGCGACAAACTGGTGGTGATTACTGGCCTGAGCGGGTCGGGTAAGTCCTCGTTGGCATTTGATACGCTGTATGCCGAGGGGCAGCGCCGTTATGTTGAGTCGCTATCAACCTACGCCCGCCAGTTTCTGAGTGTGATGGAGAAGCCCGATGTCGATCTGATCGAAGGGTTGTCCCCGGCGATTTCCATCGAGCAAAAGTCCACCTCGCACAATCCTCGTTCCACGGTGGGTACCGTCACCGAAATCTACGATTATTTGCGCTTGCTGTTTGCTCGTGTCGGCACGCCGCGTTGCCCGGATCACGGGGTTGCCCTGGAAGCCCAAACCGTCAGCCAGATGGTTGATGGCATCCTGACGCTGGCGGAAGACAGCAAGCAGATGATTCTGGCTCCGGTGGTACGTGACCGCAAAGGTGAGCATGCCAATATCTTCGATAGCCTGCGGGCGCAAGGGTATGTGCGTGTACGTATCGATGGCCGTATCTATGATCTGGACGATACCCCGGATCTCGACAAGCGGCGCAAACACAGCATTGAAGTGGTCGTCGATCGCTTCAAGGTCAAACCCGGTCTTGAGCAACGGTTGTCGGAATCCATCGAAACCTGTCTGGAACTCAGTGGTGGCCTGGCGCTGGTGACACCGATGGATGACGACGATGCCGAGCCGTTATTGTTCTCATCACAATTTTCCTGCCCTCATTGTGGTTACAGCCTGTCGGAACTGGAACCCCGGTTGTTTTCGTTTAACAACCCGGCTGGTGCCTGCACCACCTGTGATGGTCTGGGGGTCAAACAGTTTTTTGATCCGGACCGGGTGATTACCGACCCGAGCCTGTCGATTGGCGAAGGGGCGATTCGTGGCTGGGATCGCCGCAGCGTCTATTATTTTCAGCTGCTGAGCGCCGTCGCCGAGCATTATGGCTTTCAGCTGGATGTCCCCTTTGCCGAATTGAGCGTGCAGGCCCAGGAACAACTGCTGTACGGCAGTGGTGATGAAGAAATCGGTTTTGTGTATGTCAATTCACGCGGCGACCAGATTCGCAAACAGCATCCTTTCGAAGGGGTGTTGCCCAACCTTGAGCGGCGTTATCACGAGACCGAATCACAAACCGTCCGGGAAGAGTTATCCAAGTACCTGAGTGTACAGCCCTGCCCGGATTGTGGTGGCTCGCGCTTGCGCCAGGAAGCCCGCAATGTCTTTATTGAAGACAAGAACATCCATGCCTGTACCAGCATGTCGATTGAAGATGCCCACGCCTATTTTAGCCAGCTGGTGTTGGCGGGTAACAAGGGCGATATCGCCGAGAAAATCCTCAAGGAAATCCGCGAGCGATTACGCTTTCTGGTGAATGTCGGGCTGGAATATCTGAGCCTGAACCGCAGTTCCGATACCTTGTCTGGGGGAGAATCCCAGCGGATTCGTCTGGCTTCCCAGATCGGTGCCGGGCTGGTGGGAGTCTTGTATATTCTGGATGAACCTTCCATTGGTTTGCATCAGCGTGACAACGACCGTCTGCTGCAGACGCTGTTTCATTTGCGGGATCTCGGCAACACCGTGTTGGTGGTAGAGCACGATGAAGATGCCATGCGCAGCGCGGACTATCTGATCGATATTGGCCCCGGTGCCGGTGTGCATGGCGGTCAGGTGATTGCCCAGGGGACGCCGGCACAAGTGGCAGCGGATCCGAACTCGGTGACGGGGGAATACCTGTCGGGGGCACGGGCTATCCAAGTGCCGGAAACACGGACGCCGTACCCACTGAGCAAGGAACTGAAACTCAAGGGTGCTCGTGGCAACAACCTGAACGATGTTGACCTGACCATTCCGCTGGGGCTGATGACCTGTATCACCGGGGTATCCGGCTCAGGCAAGTCGACGCTGATTAACCGGACTCTGTATCCGCTGGCAGCCACGGCCCTGAATGGCGCCACAACACTCAAGGCTTCTGAACACGACAGCATTCAGGGGCTGGGCCTGCTCGACAAGGTGGTCGATATTGACCAAAGTCCGATCGGTCGTACCCCGCGTTCCAACCCGGCCACTTATACCGGTATTTTTACCCCGGTACGTGAGCTGTTTGCCGGTACCCAGGAAGCCCGTTCCCGTGGTTACAAGGCTGGTCGTTTTTCCTTTAACGTCAAGGGTGGCCGCTGCGAAGCCTGTCAGGGTGACGGGGTCATCAAGGTGGAAATGCACTTTCTGGCTGATGTGTATGTGCCATGTGATGTCTGCCACGGCAAACGTTATAACCGTGAAACACTGGATGTGCGCTACAAGGGCAAAAACATCCACGAAGTGCTGGATATGACGGTAGAAGATGCCCGCGACTTTTTTGATGCCATCCCGGCGGTGGCGCGTAAATTACAAACCCTGATGGATGTTGGCCTGAGCTATATTCGATTAGGGCAGGCTGCGACGACCTTGTCAGGAGGCGAAGCGCAACGGGTCAAACTGGCGAAAGAGCTGTCGAAGAGGGATACCGGCAAAACCCTGTATATCCTTGATGAACCAACCACCGGGTTGCACTTCCACGATATTGAGCAGCTGTTGGCGGTGCTGCATCGCTTGCGTAATGACGGTAATACCGTGGTGGTGATTGAGCATAATCTGGATGTGATCAAGACCGCGGACTGGGTGGTCGATCTTGGCCCGGAAGGCGGTTCCAAAGGGGGGTATATCATTGCGGAAGGTACGCCGGAAATGATCGCCGCGAGTGAACAATCCTACACTGGCCGTTTCCTTGAACCATTGCTGGACGTGGCCAGGCAACGCCAGAGCTGATGGCCGGGCGGTTGATTTGTCGCGCTTGTGAACGCCCCGTCAGCGTCTGTTTGTGTGAGGCGCTGGTGCGGCGGGAAGCGCCACTGGATCTGGTGATCTGGCAAGATCCGAATGAAGCGCGGCATCGTTTGTCGACGGCGCCACTGCTGCATAAAAGCATTATCAACAGTCGGCTGGTGGTGGCGGACCGGTGTGACCCGGTCGCTTTGCTCGGGCCAGACTGGCATCAGAATACGGTGCTGTTGTTTCCACTGGAGGGCAAGCCTGAATGCCCGTTAGACCAGGCTCGGCAGTGCCGGCAACTATTGATACTGGATGGTACCTGGCGCAAGGTCAGGCGCTTGCTGTTGTTAAACCCCTGGCTGACCCGTCTGCCACATTTGCAGCTCACTCCGGCAGAGCTCAGCCGTTATCACCCCATTCGTAAATCCCCCCGGCCGGATGGCCTGTCAACGCTGGAGGCTGCGGTGGCAGGACTGAATCGCCTGCAGGGGACATCTGGGTTTGATGACGTGGTAGGGGTACTCGACCGGTTGGTGGAGTTGCAATTAGCGGCCCGGAAAACACCGGGCCAGTAAGTGCGGGCTAATCCGAGCTCAATGGCACGTCAGGCTTGCCCTGCCATATTGGCAATCCGTAAGATCTGGCGATCAATCAGAGCCTGACTTTTTTCAGGTAACGTTGTGAGCCAATAGCCCGGTTGGTTATCACCATTCAAATCCGGTACTGCGGCGCCGGCTTCCCATTCCAGCCCGTATTCGGGCGGCAATTCACTGATCAGAGCCTGACTGGCCAGCAGCCGGAATGCTTCGCTGCGGCGGGCCAGGGTGGATGCCCAATACAGGCTATCACCGACCAGCCGGTGGCCATGGCTGTCGTCAGCAGAATCGGTCGGCGTGAGTAAGACCGGCCCCCAGTGCGCCGCTACCCGAAAATGGATATCGGCCAGTTGTGGGTTTTTCTGGCTAGCGTTACGCATCAGTCCCAGACACAGCTGGGCCGCGTAGACGCAGTGCAGCGTGTCACGTTCGCTTTCATCGTTGAGACCAAAAATCATCACAACACCGTCGTCCTGATAATGATCCAGCTTGCCGTTATAGAGTTTGGCGGCCTGATTTAACAAACGATGATATTCATTCAGAAGCTGCACCAGCTCATCCGTATCGAGCTGGGCCTGCAGGGTCGCCAGTTCGGTCATTTCGATATAGATCAAAGCGCAGTGCTGATAGCACAGGGTTTGGCCTGATGGGGGAGTACCCTGATAACGAAACTGGCCGAGGGCTTGGGCCATGGCCTGACGGTGACGCTGGTCGTCGCGCAAGACTGACAGGCCGCCGTGTAACTGCTCAAACTCCTCTATCGCTGCCGGTGGTGGAGGTAGCTGCAACGGTTGGTTGTGACGGCTGTTTTTCAGGGCTCGGGACAACTGCTGTAAATAATGGGCGATCTGTTCTGCCAGAAAATAGCCCGCCAGCCCGGCAAGCATGGCACCAAGGCCGGTTGCTATCAGTGCCAGGGACAAATAATGGCCGCTGTCTCGGCGAGCAGGTGCCAGGTTGATATCCGCCTGGATAATCCCGACCACCTGATTATCCTGAGTGATGGAGCGGCTGATATTGATACGGTCGTCCAGGGTTTTACCTATTTCGGCAATAACCACGCCGTCGGTATCGAGCACTCGCAAGGCACTGATTTCTTCACCACGATGCCATTCTGTCAGCGCCAGATTGAGGCTGATCCGGTCACGTTGAATCAGGCTGTGAGCCAGCGTCATGGCGAGGCGTTGGGTTTGCTGGGTGGCATCCTGTTCCAGTCGCTGTTCCAGCTGATTGCTGAGATTGCTATAGGTCAGAAATGCGAGCAGTAGTCCGAATATCAGTACTTGTGTGGCTGCGGCGCAACCGCAGAGCAGGCTGAAATGAAAACTACAGGGCAACTTGAGCTGCATCGGGTCCGCCATTACGGTCTTGGAATTGGCTCTGACCGGAGATCACTGACGATAAGGGTGATGAGGTTACAACCGGGAGGTCGTACCGGTCGTTACCAACGCGGGTAACGTTGGAAATATTTCATCGGCCACAATCAGTACCATCGCAGTGATAGTCAGAGGTGTCTGAGGTGGTATTATAGGCGCCGCCCGATAGATGGCCAGAACCGAGCGGCCGTGATGCCAATCCCGTCGGGCTTCGGACGACCCATACAGAACCCAAGAGGAACCGCCATGAGCGACACCAAGCAATCTCTGCAAGAAAAACTGGAACAGCTGGAAAAAGGCCTGTTTCTGATGAGTGTTGACCGCCACCGTGCATTGTCTACTCATGAAACTACCGATCTGATTGAAGAGCTGCGTATCGTGCTGGCTGCGGCCAAGACCGATTTGGGCAAGCTGTAAACCGACAACCGCCTGAGGGCAACAGGAACGCATTGTGACTGAATTGGTTCTTATCCGGGTAACCGGTGCTGACAAACCCGGCCTGACCGCCAGTATCTCCGCGATTCTGGCCCAGTATGGTGTCACCATACTGGATATCGGCCAGGCTGAAATTCACGATACCTTGTCTTTGGGTATTCTCGCGGCGATTCCTGACAGTGCAGAATCCGCTCCGGTATTAAAAGATGTGTTGTTCAAAGCACACGCGCTGGGGCTTTCTATCCGCTTTACGCCGGTCACCGCCGAAAGTTACGAACACTGGGTGGCTGGTCAGGGTAAATCCCGTCATATCATTACGCTGTTGGCCCGTACCATTGAGGCCGATGCCATTGCCAGTGTGACCGCGATTGTGGCTGAGCATGGCCTGAATATCGATCAGATCAGCCGACTGTCTGGCCGGGTACCGCTGGATCAGGCAGAAAGTTGCCACGACAACACCCGTGCCTGTGTCGAATTTTCGGTTCGGGGCGAGGCTGACCAGAGTGAATTACGCGCCCGCTTTTTGGATATCGCGAATGAGCTGGGGGTCGACGTGGCGTTTCAGGCTGACGACGTGTATCGCCGTACGCGCCGGTTAGTGGCTTTTGATATGGATTCCACCCTGATTGAAACCGAAGTTATCGACGAGCTGGCCCGTGCTGCCGGTGTGGGTGATCAGGTTGCCGCCATCACCGAGCGGGCAATGCAAGGGGAGCTGGACTTCAAACAAAGTTTTGCCGAACGCATGGCGCTACTGAAAGGCCTGGATACCCGTGTACTGGATGGTATCGCTGAGCGCTTGCCTATCACCGAAGGGGCCGAGCGGTTGATCTACAATCTGCGGGCGCTGGGCTACAAGACCGCTATTTTGTCGGGTGGATTCAATTATTTTGGCCGCTATCTGCAACAGCGTCTGGGCATTGATTATGTCTTTGCCAATGAGCTGGAAATAGAAGATGGCCTGGTTACCGGACGTGTGATCGAGCCGGTGGTGGATGGTCAGCGTAAAGCCGATCTGTTACGGGAGCTGGCCAAAAAAGAAGGTATTCGTCTGGAGCAGACAATCGCAGTAGGGGATGGTGCCAATGACCTGCCGATGCTGAGTATCGCTGGTCTGGGCATTGCGTTTCGCGCCAAACCTCTGGTGCGGAAAAACGCCCGCAATTCGATCTCGACGCTGGGGCTGGATGGCATTCTGTATCTGCTGGGTTATCGGGATCGGGATATTGCTGAACCCGGTACGACTGAACAGGTATAAACACAAACACCGCCGTTACTGCTTATGTGGCTGACCCCATCGTTGGGTTGGCGAGCTTGTCAGGCAGCTTCTGATCAGAAGCTGCTTTCTTCTTCGAAGTTGTAATTCATGCTGCTTTGTGGCGCTTGTACATAATCCCCTTGCACAAAATGAACCCCCATTTGCCATAGACTGGCCAAGGTTGAGGCGCTGTCGACCATCGGGATAACGGTTTTCTTTTCTGCTTCGTGCAAAGCGGTTAACAGGGTTTGCAGCTGTTGCTGATTTTCCGGGCTTTGGCCCAGCTCACTGGTGTAAGAGCCATCGAGCTTAACGTACTCAACCGCCAGATGTTGCAATGTACGTAAGGGGTTCAGAGAGCAACCAAAGTGATTGAGCGCAGTGGTAATACCGCTGGCATTCAGTTCGGAAACAAAGTGTTGGGCCTGCTTCAGTACGCGGGTAGCACTGTCTTCGGCCAGCTGTATGACCAGTGAACCTTTTGGCAGGCGGGCTGCTCGCATCGCAACACTGATCCAGTTGGGCAGGCTGTCATCCTGGATGGACGGGGTCGCCAGATTAACAAAAACACGGGAGTTGTGACCCTGTTGTCGATGTTCTCCCAGCTGCTTGAGGGTATTGAGCAAGACCCAGCGATCGACCTTGCGTTTCAGGCCCTCATTGATATCCGGGTTGTTCATCAGCTCATCAGAGCTGATACAGCGACCATCGGCCAGAGGCAGTTGCATCAGCGCTTCGTAATGTTCAACGTCCTCACCACGCAGGCTGATTTTGGGCTGAAACAAGAGCTGGAAGCTGTTCTGGCGCAGAGCGTCGGTCACGGCTTCTTCGATACTGACATCCGCGACGACGACATCTTCAGGGATGTCCGGTACAAATAACATGACACCATTGCCATTGTGATGATCTGGCTGTTGATGTACTTGTTCACTGGCGGTGTGGGCATTTTGCAGCACATCTTCCGGGCGTGAACAGGTGTCGTTGATCAAGGCGACACCGATACTGGTGGTGACGGTGATGGTACGATCGCCAAGATCGATAAGCAGGCCTTCTACATGGCTGCGCAGTTGTTCTGCCAGTTTCATCGCCTGGTCAGAGCTGTAGCCAGTGAGGATGGTGGCAAAAATATCTTCGCTGATGCGGGCCAGACTGTGATCGGAGCCAATGGTTTTCTTGAGTGATTGGGACAGTTCGGACAGTACGGTATCGGCACGACTGATGCCGACCTCACTTTTGATTTTGCCAAAACCATCGATGTTCATATAAATAATGGCGCCGTTGCTGCCTCCAAGTACGGCATTATCGACGGCAATTTCCAGCTGGGCGATAAAGTAGGGCTTGTTGTACAGGCCCGTCATCATGTCGATATTGCTGACTTTGCGCAGCTTGTCTTCGAGAGCTGTATTCTTGGCGTGGGAGTGAATCGTGACCATGGTGCAACGTTCTTCGGCATAGCTCGCAGGTGAAAAATTCATTTGCATCGGAAACAGCTGCCCATCGCCGTCGACCCCAAGCGTGCTGAGCTCGGATTCTTTATGAGGGGCGTTGAGGTATTTTTTGAAGAAGCGTTTAAAGTCACTCTGACCAGAGCTATCGACCATATCCATCAAGGGCATGCCTTCCAGCTCATCGACGGATGAATAGCCAAACATGGACAGATAAGACGGGTTGGCAAAAATATGCATGCCGTCATGGACATAGGCAACGGCATCGCGAGAGCTTTCCAGCAGGGCCTGGGCGCGTTTTTCGGCGTCACGCAGGCGCACTTCGATGGATCGTAATTCCCGGCGATGTTTCAGATGACGCAGTTCACGCTGAATGGCCAGTACCATCAGGTTGCTTTCATCCCGGGGGACAACACTGCAGACACCGTGTCTGAGCGCGTTTTCCATGGCAATCAGATCAATCTCTTTACTGATCAGAATAATGGGCAAGTCTTTGTTAAGGCGGCGAATGCGCTCTTGCAGGGATGGGTAATGAACGCCGTTGGCGCCATCCTCGGCAATCAGCAGATCCCAGGATTTTTGTTCCAGCTGTTCGTCAAGGTCTTCCAGCGAGCTGATCTGGTGCGCGCGAGTGGCATTGCCTGAATTTCGTAGCAGGCTGACAATACCCTCTGCATCATTCTGGGATTGGGTATGAATCAGCAGGTGTAGTGTCTCTTGGTTGGTCGCCATGACTCGGGTCACTCAGTCTTATTGTTCGGGTCCGACCTTCCTGTCAGTTTTGCCCAAATGGGTTATCAAAGCCGGTTTTGATCAAAAACCGGCGAAGGCAGTACAAATAGCTGTTTGTGCGCATTTTGTGACAATAAACAATAATAACAGACAGATATTGTCACAATCATGATTGTAGCGGTATATGACCATTAAAGAGGGAAATGTCTGTCAAAATTTGTCATTAGTCATAATTAGAGACTTGCCAGCTTTGCCAGCCTCCTCCCGTACCAGCCTGGGAAGCAGGTAGCCGGGCAATTGCTGATGCAGTTGCTGGTAAATAGCCAGCGCCTCGGCAGTCGGAGTATCAAACTGGTGTGTGCCTGTGACCGGGTCGAGCAGATGCAGGTAGTAAGGCAGGATGCCGGCATCAAATAACGACTGGCTCAGTTCGATCAGGGTAGCGGCCTGGTTGTTGACGCCTTGCAGCAGTACCGACTGGTTCAGCAAGGTGATGCCCGCCTGGCGCAGTGTCTGGAGGTGTTGACGAAACAGCTCGTCGATCTCATTGGCATGGTTAATATGTAATACCACACTGATCGACAGGCGGCTGTGGCCGAGCAACTGCGCCAGGGCCGGGGTCAGGCGCTGGGGAATCACCACCGGCAGACGGGTATGAATACGCAAGCGTCGCACGTGAGGTATCTGCCCGATGGTATCAACCAACTCTGCCAGCGCCTCGTCTTTCAGCATTAATGGGTCGCCACCACTCAAAATCACCTCACTGATGGATGGGTCATCACGAACATAATCCAGCGCACTTTGCCATTGCCGGCGGCTGAGACGATTGTCGGCATAGTCAAAATGACGGCGAAAGCAGTAGCGACAGTTAACTGCACAGCCCGTCGCCGCCAGTAACAAGAGCCGACCCTGATATTTGTGAACGATACCGGGGGTGATATTGGCGTGTTGCTCATTCAGTGGATCACTGACATAACCCGGCATGGCGATAAGCTCTTCAGCGTCTGGCAGTACCTGGCGCAGCAAGGGATCGTGGGGGTTGCCAGGTTCCATTTTTTGCAGATACGGCGCAGGAACGAGCACCGGAAACGTACTGGCAGCCAGCTGTCGGTCGCTCAAATGAGTCGGAGCAAGATGCAGTGCCGAGAACAATTGTTCGGGGCTGCGAATGGCGCTGGCCAGAATCTGTTGCCAGTCTTGCTGCTCAATGGCAGCAGATCGCGTTATGATGTGCACTTTATAACAATGTCCTACTCTAATTGGATTGCGAAATGGCGAACTATTCTACCAACGAATTTAAACCCGGTCTTAAAGTCATGATGGATGGAGAGCCGTGCTCCATTATTGAGAACGAATATGTAAAACCCGGCAAAGGTCAGGCATTTAACCGCGTCAAACTGCGCAACTTGCGTATTGGCCGGGTGATTGAAAAAACCTTCAAGTCCGGCGAATCACTCGAAGGTGCCGACGTGATGGAAGTCGACATGGAATACCTCTACAACGATGGCGAATTCTGGCACTTCATGGCCACCGATGGTTCTTTTGAACAGCATGGTGCCTCTGCTGAAGCGGTTGGCGATACCGTCAAATGGCTGAAAGAGCAAGACCAGTATGTCGTCACTCTGTTTAACGGTGCCATCCTGACCGTTGCGCCAGCCAACTTTGTTGAGCTGGAAGTGGCAGAAACCGACCCGGGCATGAAAGGGGATACGGCACAGGGTGGCAGCAAGCCGGCGACGCTGGTGACCGGTGCGGTTGTGAAAGTCCCACTGTTTATCAATATTGGCGACATCTTGCGGATTGATACCCGCTCAGGTGAATACGTCAGCCGTGCCTGATCGATAACCGTGACTGATCCAAAGGGAGCCTGACGGCTCCTTTTTTTGTGTCGGCGTCTGGTGCGGCTGGCCGATAGTCTGACCTGACTTTATCATTTCATGACTGGATACATGCGTAGAGAATCTTATGACCAAATGCTGGACCCCGACGGCTTCCCTTGCCGCGCTTCAAGCCAGAGCCTTGATGTATCAACAGATCCGTCAGTTTTTCGCCGAGCGGCAGGTGCTGGAAGTAGAAACTCCGCTGTTGGCCCAGGCTCCGGTGAGTGATCCGAATATTGAACCCATAGCCACAGCCGATGGCCGTTATCTGCATACCTCGCCGGAGTATGCGATGAAACGGCTGTTATGTGCCGGTAGTGGTGATATCTACCAGATCTGTAAAGTTTTCCGCCGGGGTGAAGCCGGTCGCCGCCATAACCCGGAATTCTCCATGCTGGAATGGTACCGGTTGGACTGGAACGAGCATCAGTTGATGGATGAAGTAGCGGATATTGCCGTCCTGATGCTGGGACTGCCATCAACACCGCCCCGGGTGATGCTGACTTATCAGCAGGCATTGTTGCAGTACGCCGGTCTGGACCCGTTGCAGTGTCGTGATGTGACGATTGCTGAGTGTGGCCAGCAGCTGGCTGGGCAAGATCTGTCGCTGGATCGGGATGGCTGGCTCGACGTTATCATGAGTCATGCGGTTGAGCCTGCCTTGCCACGGGATACCCTGGTATTTGTTTACGACTTTCCGGCATCCCAGGCGGCACTGGCTAAAACCCGCCGGACGGTCGATGGTCATGATGTGGCTGAGCGTTTTGAGCTGTTCTGGAACGGTGCAGAGTTGGCCAATGGTTATCATGAATTGACGGATGTTGCTGAACAGACGCGCCGTTTTGAGCAGGAAGCTAACGGTCGTCCAATCGATAAGCGGCTACTGGCGGCACTGGGTTCCGGCTTGCCGCCATGTGCCGGGGTAGCCATGGGACTGGATCGGTTATTGATGCAGCGGTTACAGGTCTCCACAATTGCTGAGGTATTAAGCTTCGATTGGCTGCAGGCCTGACATTTTCGCGCAAACATTTTCAGTAACTTACCGCTTGCCAGACCTGATTGACAGAAGGTTATGGTCAGATTTCCCCTCACGTAGTGAGGGTAGATAGGATGACTGGAAAGCAGGCGTTAAGCCGGTTGCTGTTGATGGTGGGGATTGTGACGGGCGCGGTGATGGCCATGCATTCACCGCTGGTGGCAGCTGCAGGAATTGATTGTGAACTGATGATTGCCCGGGTGGGCGTTGGCGGTGGTTTGCAAGTCCGGGTGCCATTAACCCGTATGGTGGCTGAGGATCAGCAAACCCTGCAACACCTGAAGTCGGCTGACGCCGAACAGATTGCCCATTTGATGACGTCACTCAGCCGGGTTATCTGGCCGGGTCATGAGCAACAGAGCGAGCAATGGCGTTTTGCTGATATGCATCTGGATGGTAGTCAGCAGTGGCTGGTCTTGCGTATCCGGCCACAAGGCAGCTTGCCGGATATGCCCGGTGGTTGCCTTGTGGCCAGTCGGCACTGATAAAGAGATACCGATAAACCGACGCTGACGTTATCAGGTACGGGGTTTGTCGGTGTCTGACTCCGGGGTGTGTTCATCAACAGGTGACGGTTGGTCGGTACCGTCGGGAGCTTGTGTTTCTTCTTTTTTGAGCTCTTCTGCTTCAATAGCTTCAACGGCTTCAACCGTATCCGTTACCGGCTGCTCTGTTGCCGGTGTCAGGGTTTCCGGTGTTGCTGAAGTGCTGCTTGGGCTGCTGTGAGTGTCTGTTTCTGCTTCAGCTTGTTCTGTTTCTGGCTCTGGCTCTGGCTCTGTTGTTTCTTCTGGCTCTGCTGTTTCCGGTTCATCAGGGCGCAGTGCACTGATTGAGCCCAGTCGGCTACCCATTCGAATCGGGCTACCGGCCTCCAGCTCCTTGCTCCAGTCGACCATGCCATCCGGGAAACACAGCACCACAGTGGAGCCAAGGCAGAAGCGACCCATTTCTTCACCCTTATCCAGTTCCACCGGTTGCGGATCACGATAATCCGTTACCTTGATCTTGCGCGAGGCCGGGGTGATCTGGCCAGCCCAGACGGTTTCAATGGCCGCCACAATCATGGCACCCACCAGCACCATGGCCATGGGGCCGTGTTCGGTATCAAAAATACAGACCAGTCGTTCGTTACGGGCAAACAGACCGGGAACCCGTTCAGCAGTGGTCTGATTGACCGAAAACAGTGCTCCGGGGACGTAGATCATTTCTCGCAGTTTGCCGGGCATCGGCATATGGACACGATGATAATCCCGTGGCGACAGATACAGGGTGGCAAACTGGCCACCGGCAAAGTCTTCAGCGCGCTGACGCGAGCCACCCAGTAATTCAGTCAGGGAAAAAGCCTGACCCTTGGCCTGGAAAATACGCCCGTGCTGAATCCGGCCCAATTGGGAAACCGCGCCGTCAACCGGTGACAACAGGCTGTCAACGGCTTGATCCTGGGGTCGGGCTTCGGGCAGCAGTTCACGGGTAAAAAAGTCGTTAAAACTGCGAAAGTCCTGCGGGTGCTGACGCTGGGCTTCATCCAGGCGTACGTCGTACTGACGGATAAAGCGGGTGATCAGCTGGTTTTTGAGCCAGCGGCTTTCACAGGCAGCCAATTTGCCAACCAGACGAGACAGCCAGTGGTGAGGCAGCACGTATTGGCTGGCAATAAACAGATCATCTTTTAACAAAGGGGGACTCTCTTTTATTAGGCCAGGCACGTCCTTGGCCGGAATGGGTGATCATTACTCGTGTGTCGACTCAGGGCTGATCGCCAGTGGTCACCGGGGTGTTGGGGTCGTTGCCCCACTCAGACCAGGAACCAGGGTAGGCTTTGATATTCAGCCCCAGAATCTTGCCCACCAAATAGGTATAGCCAGAGCGGTGATGAGTCTGGCAATGGGTGGCAATTTCCTTGTCGGCAGTCAGTCCCATGTCTGACAGCAGTACACGGAAGGGTTCCAACGGGTTGATACGCAAACCATTTTCCGGGTCCATTCCCCGCGTCCATTCGTAGTTGACGGCACCGGGAATATGGCCACCTCGGCTGGAAATAACCTTGTCGCCGCAGTACTCCGCCTGGGAACGGGCATCCCAGATGGCGAAGTCTGGCTGGCCAATACGGGCGAGGATATCGTCTTTGCTCAGCGAGAAACCATCGCACAGCTGTTCGACCTGATAGCTGGAAGGTACAGGGGCTACATTACCGGCTTCTGTGGGCAGACCGTCCTGCAACCAGGCCTTGATACCACCATTCAGATAGCTGTAATGACGATGGCCAATCATATCGAGTACCCAGATCAAGCGACCAGCCCAACCGCCACCCTCATCGTCATAAGCAATAACGTGGGTGTCCGGGGTTAACCCCAAGGCGCTGAAGACTTCGGACAGTTGTGGTAACGAGGGCAGGGCACCGGGTGTTGGAGCAATGCCCAGCTGCAGGCGCTTGAAGTCCAGGTGTACGGCTCCAGGAATATGATGCTGGAGATAGCTGTCGAGTTTGCTCTGATCAATGATCAGCACGTTATTCAGCGGCAATTGCTCAGCAAGCGTTTGAGCTTCCAGCAGCAGTGGCAGTGGACTCATGAATAATACTCCGGATAAACAGGTCGCAAAGAAGCAGTGTATCCAAGCCGGAGACCGCTGTCAGGCGTTCAGAGCTCCGACAGGGTCTCGACAATCCGTTTGTAGCTGATAAAGCGTTCCTGACTGATCAGTTCTTCATCGACGGCTTGCAGCAAGGCACAACCGGGTTCGGATTCATGATGGCAATCACGGAAGCGACAATGTCCCGCCAGTGCCCGTAACTCACGGAAACCGTACAGCACGTCGTCTTCGCTCATATGCCAGAGACCAAACTCACGGATTCCCGGGGAGTCAATCAGGTCGCCACCGGCGGGAAAATGATACAGCCGGGCGGTGGTGGTGGTGTGTTTGCCTTTGCGGGTATTTTCCGACAGCGGCCCGACCTTGAGTTCTTCACCGGGTAACAGGGTGCCAATCAGGGATGACTTGCCGACCCCGGATTGGCCAACAAAGACGCTGACGCGATCGTTAAGGAATTCTTTTAATTCCCCAAGGCTTTCCGGTTCATTGGCACAGACCTGCAGTATGCGATACCCCAGATCGGCATAACGCTGTAGCAGTGGCTCCAGATGGAACAGACTGAGGTCGTCCAGCAGATCGGTTTTGTTGAGCAGAATAATGGGTTCGATGTGGCAGTTTTCGGCGGCCACCAGATAACGGTCAATCAGATTGGCGTGCGCGTGTGGTTCGGGGGCAATCACCAGCACAATAAAGTCGATATTGGCGGCTACCGGCTTGATCTCGTTGTACGGGTTGGGGCGTGACAGCTCGGAGTCACGTTGCTGCACCATTTCAACGACGCCCTGATTGACTCCCTGGGCATTGGCCGGTGCCGGGCGGAAGACAATTTTGTCGCCAGTGACCAGAGAGCCAAGGTTGGCCCGCAAAAAACAGCGGTAGGTATTGCGGTCGTTGTCTTCCACTTCTACCTGGGCACCAAAGTGGGCGATCACCTGGCCGTGCATCTCGTCGCCGAGTTCACCGGCGTTGAGCTGGTCGGAAATCACCGCCTCTTTTTGCTGGGCGCGCTGGGCTTTTTCTTCCTGAATCTTGGCAATACGCCAGGATTGTTTTTTGGTGAGTTTTCGTTTGGCCATGCATTACTCAGAGTGTCGGTTCGGCCGTCATTCTCCGTGCTGGCTGCAGGAAGCGCAAGCGTTGGCCAGCGGTGATTCTGGCCAGAGTCAATGCACCGGCTGCACAATGGCTGCCGGTGCCTCGTTATCCGGGTGGCTCAGTGGCTGACCATCCAGTTACGCAAGTTTTCCAGCATGTCGCAACAGCGCCCAAGCTGCCCGATCGTGACGAACTCATCCGGCTTGTGTCCTTGATCCATACTGCCAGGGCCACAGACCAGCGTGGCCACACCAGCCTGATCGAACAGTCCACCTTCGGTACCAAAAGCGACGGTGGTGAAGTCATGGCTGCCGCTCCATTCGCTGAGCCATTGGGCAAAGCGGGATTGCGGATCAGTGAGCAACGGCGGGTAGGATGCCAACATCTCAAAATGAATCCCTGCGTCCGGGTGCACGGTTTGCATTGCCGGCTGCAGGGTTGAAGCGGCAAAGTCCTTCAGTTTGTCCAGTGTTGCGTTGACATCGGTATCGGGCAGATAGCGCATTTCAAAATCAAACTGGCAGGCTTCCGGTACGATATTGAGCGCCACGCCACCCTGGATCTTGCCCGTTTGCAGCGTGCTGTAAGGGGGATCAAAACGGCGATCCTGTTGCTGCTTCAGCGGCTCGGCCAGATCCGTCAGCTTGCCGATCAGCCTGGCTGCATACTCAATGGCATTGACTCCCTCGGGCGCGTAGGCCGAATGGCAGGCATGGCCCTTGACCTTGCAGCGCATACCGACCTTGCCCTTGTGACCATAAACCGGCTGCATGCTGGTTGGCTCGCCAATAATGCACATGGCAGGATGGTCCGGTGATGACTGGATATGGTCAATCAAACCGGGTACGCCAAGGCAGCCGACTTCCTCGTCGTATGAGAAAGCCAGATGCAAAGGCATGGTCAGGGCGGATTGCTGAAAGCGGGGAACCGCCTCCAGTACACAGGCAATAAAGCCTTTCATATCGGCGCTGCCGCGGCCGTAACAACGGCCCTCGTCTTCGGTCAGCTGGAAGGGTGGGTAAGACCATGACTGGCCATCCACCGGCACCACATCCGTATGGCCGGATAACATGACGCCGCCGTCCCCAGCCGGGCCAAGCCGGGCATACAGGTTGGCCTTGGTGCGCTCTGGGTTGAAGATCAACTCTGATGGGATACCGAGTTGATCGAGGTAGTCCCGGATTGATTCAATCAGCGCCAGATTGGACTCGCGACTGGTGGTGTCGTGGGCCAGTAGCATGGCCAACAAATGGCGAAGTTCTTCGCTCAGTGTTGGCCTGGCTTGGCTGGTGGTCGGGTTATTCATCGCCGGGAACGCCATAGCTGGGGGCGTCGCGGGGGTCCAGTGCCCGAGTTACATAAGCCTGCATTTGTGGTTCATAGTCTTGCCACAGTTGTTCGAGTACGCCAATGGGGTTCTCGTCTGCCCAGTCGACACGCAAGTCGACCAGCGGCCAGATATAATCATCGACAACCTTGACGGCCGCAGAATGCACCGGCCCAGCTTCGCCACCCTGGGCAATCCCGGCCGCCAGCGCCTGGATCAGGCGGCCGGTCAGCTCACCGGAGGAGGCTTCAAAGGCACTGATCATGGCATCGATAACACCGTCATTCGCGAGCATGTTTCCCGCTGCAACACAGTGCAGGCCTTGTTTCATGGCGGATGTGCCGAGGGTTTCGGTACCACTGAAACAGGCGCGGACCCCTTTGTTGTCGATCACTGTCACCTGGCGATAGGCACTGAAACGGTCGTCGGCCAGAGCAGCTTTCAAGGCCTGTTCGGACGACTGGTTTTGCTCCAGTCGGGCGAGAATGGCAGGCCCCAGTGCGGGCAAGGTGATGTTCTGGCTGGAAACCGCGCCAATGCCTGCTTGCAACCAGGGGCAGCGGGCGCCAACGGCAATACTGGATGAACTGATTGCTACGCCCAGTTGACCGGTTTCCGGGCAATAGGCGGACAGGGAGACGGTCATGCTGGCTCCTTGTCTGCTGCCTGATCTGGAATCACGGCGATGACGTCGATTTCCATCAACCACTGAGGCTGTGCCAGACCGGCCACTACCAGTCCGGTAGAGATAGGGTAAACCCCTTTGAGCCAACGACCCACTTCCCGGTACACCGGCTCACGGTAACGCGGGTCGGTAATGTAGGTCGTGGTTTTGACGATATGACTCAGGTCGCTACCGGCTTCTGCCAGTAGCTGTTTAACGTTTTTCATTGCCTGCTCGGCCTGGGCTTGCGGGTCTCCCAGGCCAACCAGATTACCTTCGAAGTCGGTACCGACCTGACCACGAACATAGACGGTATTACCCGCTCGTACCGCCTGGCATAGATCGTTATCCAGCGTCTGGTTCGGGTAGGTTTCTTTAGTGTTGAACATGCGGATACGGGTATGCGTTACCATGATGATTCCTGTTTCAGCTGTGACGGTAGTACTGGTATTGACGTTGGATAACGATCTGGTCAGCGATGTATTTGGCGTCATGCCATACGCCCCAGATAAAGGTTGAGCCGCGGCGGGAGAGCCATGGCAAGCCGAGGAAGTAGACACCAGGCTCGCTGGATACGCCGCGATGATGTTTGGGTTGTCCCTTGTCATCAAAGGCATCGACCTGCAGCCAGCTGTAATCGGTGGCATAACCGGTCGCCCAGATAATGGCGGTGATACCTGCTTGCTTGAGATCCAGCTCCAGCGTCGGTTGGGTCATGCACTCCGGGTCGGCAAGGAATTCCCGAGCCTGTGGTTCTTCGGGCAAATCCAGTCCGTGACGGCTGACGTAGGCATCGGCGCGGTCGAGTAACGATAGATAATTGGCGTCACCGGCCTTGATATTGTCGGCCAGGTCGTTGCGGAAGCAGGCAACACCGTTGTCGAAAGACTCAGTACGGCCAACCAGGTTCAGGCCCTGTTGTGCCAGCTGGCGGAAGTCGATGGTTTGGCCACCGTGGGCACCACTGACCGCAATGGTAACGTGTTCCTTACCGGGTTCGTTGGCAGCGGCATCCCACAAACCCAGCACACCCAGCCACCACACAAAGTCGCGGTCGCGGTAGCTGCGGGGTGGACGGTCGTGAGGTCCGACCGACAGATATACTTTTTTGCCTGACCGTTGCAGCTCGTCGGCAATCTGTACGCCGGACGAACCGGCACCAATTACCAGTACCCCACCTTCTGGCAGCTGTTCCGGGTTACGGTAGTGGGCGGAATGAATCTGCAATAATTCCGGGTCTTGCGGGGCTGCGGCAGGAATCACCGGAATCTGGAAGGGGCCAGTGGACGATACCACTCGCTGGGCCTGGATAATGCCGTCGGATGTCGTGACGGTAAAACCGCCAGCGCCTTCGTTGCGCACGACGCTCAGGACTTCGACGCCGGTACGAATCGGCGCGTTGAATTTTTCTGCATAGGAGACAAAATAATCAGCCACCTTGTCTTTGGGGACAAAGCTGTCAGCATCGGCTCCGGGAAAGGTCATGCCCGGGAAACGGTCATGCCAGGCTGGGCCATTGGCGACCAGAGAATCCCAGCGAACGCTGCGCCAGGCTTCAGCAATACGATTCTTTTCCAGAACCAGATGAGGTACCTCCAGGCGCGTCAGATGCTCACTCATGGCGATGCCTGCCTGACCAGCCCCAACGATAAGGGTATCGATGTTTGTCATATTTTCTGTCATGTCTGCATGCCTTCTAAATGCCAGGCTTTATTACCTTGGGATGAATAAAGCTAGGTTATGGCAGACAATAAATTCAGTAAATTATTATAAATATACGATCTCGATAGAAAAAATATCTCGCACCAGCAGTGATCATTCAGGCTAATAATTATTAGCTGTTTTTATGGTGGATTCGCCCAGATTGTAATTACGGCAATAGTCCATAAACAAGCGAGCAGGGTGAGTGGGTTCATTGTTTTTAAGATAAGCCATAATCAGGGTAGAGCTTTCCATTTCATCTTCAATCTCCACATGAGCCAGCTCCTGGCCGTCGTAGGTTGTATTGGTCAGTGGCCGGGTAACCAGTATTGAAAACCCTTGTCCCTGACCCACCATACAGCGGACCATTTCAATAGAAGGCGAAGCGTAGGCGACTTCCGGGTGGAGTCCTTTTTCGGTAAACAGGCTTAAAAAATAGTTTCTGCTGGGAATGACATCCAGCAACACCATAGGCTCCCGGCTCAGTTCGGTCAGGGTCACTGATGGCTGCTGGGCCAGCGGATGGCCGATGGGCAGCAGGGCATAGGGGCGATGGGGCGCATTCAGGGCTTCCCGTCGGATGGAGTTGTCCAGCTCCAGGTCGTACAGAAACGCCAGGTCAAACTGGCCCCGGTGCAAACCGATCATCAGTTCGTGCTGCTCGCCATCATGCAGTTGTACATCGATGCCCGGGTACACTTTCTTGAATCCGGCAATCAGCCGGGGAATATACAGCGGTGCAACGGATTCAAAGCTGCCAACCGTGATTTTACCTGAGGTCTGGTCACTGCTGGCCAGTGAATTTTGCTCAAATTCATAGGAGAGGCGCAGGAGCTCTTTGGCTTTTTCATAAAAGCGGCGACCTCCTGGTGTCAGCGACACCCCTTGGGCATGATGCCGTATCAACAGCTGCTGGTCGAAGGTGTCTTCAAGGTTCTTGATGGCGATAGATATAGACGGTTGGGCAATGTGCAGCCGACGGGAGGCCTCGGCGATACTTTGGGTTTCAACGACCGTGGTAAAGTAGTGCAACTGCTTCAGCGTGAAGTTTTTCATGGATGAATCATCTATAAAATATTGTCAGTGTATTAGTTCCTATATATTTTTTATTTGCAATAGGCATGCCATGATCGGAATGAATTGGCCTGTTCGCTAGCGGAAGTGATTTGGACCGGAATGCCCTGAAATATGCCGGTTTGGCTTTGGATATGGTACTAATAAATCAATATGTGTGCGTTGTTTTGGGGCGTTGTGATTTCTGCTGGTGCATAAAATGCCATGTATTCGGGTGCAATTTGGTAATGGGCGTAAAAGGTTTGTGAAAAATTGATCTGGATACTACCTATTTTTTTTAAATCTAGAAGCTCAAAAAATAATAATTGTTTACGATTTGTATATTCCTTCATAGTAATTACACCTATTTGAAACCCGCTTGCTCTTTGGAAGAGCATAGACGGTTTTATAATTTTATTATCAGGTGGTAACCCTATGGCATTTGATTGGGACTACATGTTCAGTCTATTCAGTCTAACCGATTTCTGGTTGGCAACCTGGACCGTTATCAAACTCAGTTTGGCCAGTTGGGGGTTGAGTGTTGTCGTGGGCTTTTTACTGGCCTTGGGGAAACAATCCAGTCGACCGCTGTTAAATATACCGGCGAGCTTTTATATCTGGCTGTTCCGAAGTGTACCGTTACTGGTACTGCTTATTTTTGTTTATAACATGCCGCAGGTATTGCCGATCAGTAGCGTGATCATGAGTGATCCTTTCTGGGCTGGTCTGATTGCCCTGGTGCTGTGCGAAAGTGCCTATGTTGCTGAAATCCACCGGGGTGGTTTGCTGTCGATCCCCAAAGGACAGGGTGAAGCGGCCCGTGCTCTCGGGGTGCGTTTTTTTGGTATCCAGTGGCTGGTGGTGATTCCCCAGGCATTACGAGTGGCGTTACCCTCCCTTGCCAATGAGTATATTTCCATCGTCAAACTGACGTCGCTGGTCTCGGTGATTTCGCTGACGGAAATTCTGATGGTGGGTCAACGCCTGTATTCCCAGAACTTTCTGGTGTTGGAAACCATGGCAGCGGTGGCAGCGTTTTATGTCTTTATCGTTACCTTGTTTGATTTTTTGCTGAAGCGTCTTGAAGGCTATCTCGACGTGACCAACAAGAAAAGCAAGGTCCCATCAGCAGCACTGACCGCCGCTGTCAATCAGGCGCCGGCGGCTGCTCTGACACCACCCAATGAATTTGATGGCCCGGCGTTGCAGGTATCGCAGCTACACAAGGCCTTCAATAATGTTGAAGTCCTTGGGTCGGTCGACCTGAGCATCAATCCCGGAGAAGTGGTGTCCATCATCGGGCCATCCGGCTCCGGCAAAACCACCCTGATTCGGCTGATGAATGGTCTGGAGCAACTGGATCATGGCGAAATCGATCTGAATGGTCAGCCGTTTCTGCAGCTGCATCACCATGGGCCAGATAAGTCCCACTTTGTTGAGCACTCAGAGCATCGCCGCAAGATTGGCATGGTGTTCCAGAGTTTCAACCTGTTTCCACACCTCAGTGTGCTCGATAACCTGATGCTGGCACCCTGCTATCACCGCATCGCCGACCGGCATGAGCTAGAGATGCAGGCTTACCAGCTATTGAACAAGGTGGGCATGCTCGAACACGCCTGGAAATACCCTCATCAATTGTCCGGTGGTCAGCAACAGCGGGTCGCAATTGCCCGGGCGTTGATGATGCGGCCGCAAATCATGTTGTTCGATGAGCCGACGTCGGCGCTGGACCCGGAGAAGGTGAACGAGGTGCTGCAGGTGATTGAAGACCTGGCACGAGAAGGCATCACCATGGTGATTGTTACCCACGAGATGAACTTTGCCTTCAAGGTATCCGATCGCATTGTCTTTATGGAAAAAGGGCGCGTGGTGTGTGACGACACGCCCGAGGTATTACGCAGTGGCCAGAACCCTCGCGTGGATGCCTTTTTGAAAGATGTTTCTTTGGCCTGATTTAATATATTTGGGAGTGACTCATGATTGAACAATGGCAAATAGACCAATATCACGAACAAGGTTTTCTGCTTGTTAACAATGTACTGAACCCGGATGACGTTGCGGCCCTGCAATCCGAATTTGATGGTTGGGTAGAAGAAAGCCGCAAGCACGAAACCCCATGGGGTGAAACGATTGATGGGCGCGCCCGTTTTGATATCGAAGGTGACCACGCAGCGGATCACCCATCGCTGCGACGCGTCAGCTCGCCGACTGAGATTTCAGACGTCTTCAAGCGTATTGCGCTGCAATCACGGGTTGCACAAATTGCCGGTCAGCTGGTCGGCAGTCGCGGTGCCCGCCTGCACCACAGCAAGGTGAACTCCAAACTGCCACACACTGCGACGGAAGTGAAATGGCATCAGGATTTTCCGTTTACCCCCCACAGCAATGATGATCTGGTGACCTGTCTGCTGATGATCAGCGAAGTCACTCCGGCCAACGGCCCTTTGCAAGTGGTACCGGGCAGCCATCGTGGCCCGCTGTTCTCCCACTGGCAGCATGACCGCTTTACCGGCACGGTTGATGACGCCGTGATCGCCGAGCACTGCCAGCAACCAACCTCTTGTTACGGCCCTGCTGGTTCCGTGTGTTTTATGCATACTCGTGTGTTGCATGCTTCCAGCCCGAATGAAACCGAATTGCCTCGCACCATTTTTATCAATGTGTACGCCGCTGAAGATGCCTTGCCATACGGGGACAACCCGCTGCCGAGCATCCATTCTGGCGAACTGGTATGGGGTGAAGAAAGTGGTGAAATACGCAGCACCAACAATACCCTGCGTCTGCCAGAAAAGCCCAAGGGCGCCTCGTTCTTTGTGCAACAGGCGGGTAATGATCCGCTCAACTACTGATTCCTGATTCCCAATAGACTCTCGAGAGAAATGATCATGACGTTTTTTGCCCGTACTGCAGGTTCAACGGTGCGTTCTGTCGCCGTAGGTATTGTTGGAGCAGCGCTGTCGCTGACATCCCTCAGCACCTTGGCATTCAAGGAACCTGGTAAAATCATCGCTGGTTCAGATATCACCTTTTTTCCTTATGAATATATGGAAAACAACAAACCGAAGGGGTTCGATATTGAATTCCTGGAAGGGCTTGGCAAGGTCATGGGCCGGGAAGCCATTAATATTGATACTCGTTGGGCTAACCTGATTCCCGGTTTGCGGGGTGGCCGTTTCGACATCACCAACTCGTCGATGTACATCACTGCCGATCGTATGAAAGTGATCGACATGATTCCTTACCTGAAAAGTGGTGAATCCATTCTGTCGATCAAAGGCAGTGACTATCAGCCTGAAATGCCAGAAGATTTCTGTGGTCACCGCATTGGTTCCATGGCGGGCACGGCCTGGCTGAAACAGTTGCAGACGCTGTCGGTAGAATATTGTGAAGCCAATGGACTGAAGCCAATCGCGATCAGTGAATACCCAACCGATCCCCAGACTACCCAAGCAATGCTGTCGCATGCAGTAGAAGCCCAGATTACCGATGCGGCTGTTGCTCGGGGTGTGGTGGAGAAACTGGGTGGTCGAGTTGTGATTTCTTCCAGGACGCTGATTTATCCGGTGCTGAACGGTTTCGGGGTGAAAAAAGGCAACGACATCGTTCGCAACGCCCTGATTGCAGGGATCGAAAAATTCAGTAAAACGCCGGAATACGCCGCGTTATTGAAAAAATACAACTTCCAGGCACCGACCGCGGCCGATATTGAGTCGTTGTTGCCGAAAAAATAAGCCTGCTTTTGAGGGTTCAATACTGGGTTCTGGTTGCTGTTGCCGCATCAGAATCCAGGGTTGGAGCCACGGGTATGAAGAGCCAGCGTCAATCGCTCTGGATACCTGGCTACCCATAACAATCCCCATTGGCTGGCAGTCAACACATCATTATCGACAGCAGCCCCTATCAACGCTGACGCATCATTGACGTATAGCGCAAGTACGCATTTTACCGGAGTAACCTATGTCGCTTTCTCTCGAAGAGCAGTTGCGGATCGATCTAGCAGCCAGCCTCCGCATTGTTGCCCACCTGGGTATGCATGAGGCTGTGGCTAACCATTTCAGTGCCGCCGTTTCCGACGATGGCAAACAGTTTCTGATGAACCCCAAGTGGAAACATTTTTCCCGCGTCTGTGCCAGCGACATGCTGTTGCTGGATGCCGACGATGCCAGCAACGCCGAACGGCCTGAAGTGGATGCCACCGCCTGGTCGATCCATGGCCAGCTGCACCAGCGTTTGCCCCATGTCCGTGTTGCGATGCATCTGCACCCGGTGTACACCACCGCTATCGCGACGATGAAGAACCCGCACATTCCTGCGATTGATCAGAACACCGCCCGGTATTTTAACCGGATGTCTGTCGACACCCTGTTTGGCGGCATGGCCAATACCGTGGAAGAAGGGGCGCGTTTGTCCGGCCTGCTGAAAAACAACAGCCGCTTGTTGATGGGTAATCATGGCGTGATGGTGACCAGTACTGATATTGGCGTGGCGTTTGATGATATCTGGACACTGGAACGCGCCTGCCAGATTCTGGTGGCCGCCTGGTCAACGGGTCAGCCGCTGAATATCCTGCCGGATGAGGTGGCGGAGAAAACAGCACGGGACTGGGAAAGTATCCCGGACTTTTCGCGCCAGCACTTCGAGGAAATGAAGCAGCTGATGATCGTTCAGGACCCATCGCTGCTGGATTAATGGTACCGGGGCCGGGCCGGCTTTTTTGCCGCGCAGCCTTGCACCAGACGGCAGAGCTGCACGGGTCATAACCAGCCTCAATGGCTGATCATCCAGGGCCGCATGCCCGGGAACATTTTTTCGCCATTGGCGGTGTACATCAGGTTACTCTTGCGCTTGCTGCCACAGCCGCAGCCCTTGTCATGCTTGTGACGGTTATCAAACAGGTGTTGCTGCTTTTTCTCGTGCTCTTTTTCCTGGTACTGGCTGGCGCTCATGACATCGGGTGCTTCGCGGGATTTCTCGTTACGCTCCATGGCGGCGCGGGTTTCCTTCAGCACTTTGGCAATGGCCGGGGGCAAAACAATGACCCGGGCCGAACGGGTGTGGCATTGAGGGCATGGCTGGGGCTGGTCGTGCTCTTGCATCGGGGCCAGTTCCTGAAAAACCCCGTGGTGCGGGCATTTGTAGTCATACATGGGCATGGTGGCTATCTCCGGCAGTCTGTCAGTGCACATCATGGGAAAACAACAGCAGTGGCGCGGTTACCCGGCCACTGCCAATGGGCGCGTGGATCAGTCGAGATCGGCTGCTTTGGGAATATCGATGGAGCCATCCAGATGCTTGATGGGGCCATCGGCAGACGGTTTGATATCAAATTCGAAGATATCGGTCGGTAACCACAAGGTGGCGCAAGAGTTCGGAATATCCACGACGCCACTGATGTGTCCCTGAATCGGTGCACAGCCAATAATGGCGTAACCCTGGGCTTCGGTATAACCGAATTTGGTCAGGTAATTGATGGCGTTCATACAGGCTTGCTTGTACGCCAGGCTGGTATCGAGGTAATGCTGTTTGCCGGCATCATCCACTGAGATACCTTCAAAAATCAGATAGTCATCGTATTTGGGAACCAGAGGGCTGGGTTTGAAGATCGGATTTTTGACCTGGTATTTGGCCATGCCATCCTTGATCAGGTTGACGCGCAAATGAATCCAGCCGGCCATTTCAATGGCGCCACAGAAGGTGATTTCACCATCTCCCTGGCTGAAATGCAGATCGCCAACCGATAAACCGGCACCGTCCACATAGACCGGGAAATACACCTTGGCACCACGGGTCAAGTCTTTGATGTCACAGTTACCCCCGTGCTCTCGTGGCGGTACGGTCCGTGCGCCTTCGGCGGCTGCGGCGGCTTTTTCGTCCCCTTCCAGTCGTCCCATATGAGCGGTGTCGGCGTACGGCAGGCAGGCGAGCGCCGGTTCCCGGTCCGGGTCGGTATCAAACAGTTCTTTTTCCCGGTGATTCCAGGTATCCAGCATGTCCCGTGAAGGCAGACAGCCAATCAAGCCGGGATGCAGAATGCCCGCAAATTCAACGCCGGGAACGTGGCGGGATTTGGTGTAGATGCCGTTAAAGTCCCAGATGGATTTTTGCGCTTGCGGGAAGTGGTCGGTCAGGAAACCGCCGCCATTTGTCTTGGCAAAAAAGCCGTTGAAGCCCCATTGTTGCTCGGCAAAGGTGCCGATATCGAGAATATCCACTTCCAGTAAGTCTCCGGGCTGAGCGCCTTCCACCGCGACCGGGCCGGAGAGAAAATGCACCTGGGTCAGGTCGACATCACGGATGTCTTCGGCGTTGTCGTCGTTCTTGATCTGACCGCCTGTCCAGTCATAGCACTCGATAATAAAGTCATCGCCGGGCTTGACGGTAGACACCATGGGAATATCCGGGTGCCAGCGGTTGTGGACGCTGTCGTTCTCGTAAGCAGACTGGTTAAGGTCAATTTTGATGATGGTATCAGTCATGGTTAGCTCCTTGATGGGCAAGTACGGCTTTGGAAAAAACGTGTGGATCGACGGCGACCGGGCCGTCTTCGCGGGTATTGGAGGGTGAAGGCGCTGAAGCGTGTGTGGCCGGGTCGGCCGCGGCGCTTGGCATGGGGCCTGCGCTGAACGTCAGGGCGTCGTTGCGTAGCAAGGCGCGCAGCTGGCGAGGATGGGCGCAAGACGGCAGGGTGAGCAGGTAGCTGGCCAGTGGCACAACAACCTGGCGTTGAAACAAGCGCTGAATGGCCCGGGCACCGTAGTGCTGGTCAAAGTCGCCACGACTGAGCCAAAACAGGCAGGCGTCGTCGAGCAACAGGGTCAGCTGATGTCTTTTCAGGCGCTGGTTAAGCTCATTCAGCAGGGTGGTGACTACCTGTGGCAGTTGTTCGCTGCCGAGGCTGGCAAAACGTTCGATGCAATGAATCCGGTTGAGGAATTCGGCATCAAAGTGATTATCGAGGGCGCGCTGCTGCAACCGGTGTTTGAGTCTGGCCTGCCATGCGGGTGGCAGCCATGGGCGCAGCGGGTGGCGCTGCCATGCCCGTGAACCCAGGTTGCTGGTCATGAACACCAGAGTGTTACGGAAATTCAGTGCTTTCTGACCCGATGCCAGAGTCAGCTCGCCGTTATCCAGAATATTCATCAGGCTGCGGACCACGTCCGGGCTGGCTTTTTCTATTTCATCAAACAGCACGATGCCGGGGCGGCTGTTGCTGCCCTTGATCAGCTCCTCGTTGAGCAGCGTCAGGTTGTCCTTGCTGCCGACGTAGCCCGGCGGCGCCCCGGTAATGGCGGCGCTGTAATGGCTCTGCGACAAGGTATTCATGTCGATGCGGCAGAAGTGGTTGGCATCACCATGCAGGGCTTCGGCAATGCGGCGCACCATTTCGGTTTTGCCCACTCCGGTATCGCCAAGGAACAATGCCGTCAGCAGTGGGCGACGATCGTCACTGAGCCCTGCCTTGAGCACATCCAGCTGGCGGCACAAGCTATGAATAATTTGCTGCTGCCCCACCAGATGACGCTCCAGTTGCTGTTGCAGCTGCGCCGGTTCGAAAGCAAAGCGGGAGTAAAGCGCCGGGCGTTCGGATGCCGCGGCGTCACTGGTGTGGGACTGGCGCTGTTGTGATTGCAGACGATCGTTAATAAACACCATGGTCGTCGCGCCTCAGGAACCGGATTCCATGGTTTTTTCCGGTGTCGGAATACCACCTACCGGGCATTCTTCCGTACCGATGGTGCTGCGCGTCATGGCCTCGACGTCGTCGCGGGCCTTCTCGGCATCGGTGACCCAGGTGCGGTAAAACTCGAACGGGCAATCGGCAACGCCACGGTCACCATCACCGGAGGCGTGCATGCCGGTGTAACCCCGGTGCAGCAGCTTGAACAGATGATTCTGGGACTGATCGTTTTTGCGGGCATCGCGGATTTGTGACAGCGATAACTGGGCGTATTGGATGCCCATGTCTTCTTCGCCACATTCACCAAGGGTGCGGCCATCAAAACCAATAATGGCGGAGTGGCCAAAGTAGGAATAAACCCCGTCGAAACCGGCGGCGTTGGCCACGGCGACGTAGCAGTTGTTGGCCCAGGCCATGGACTTGGACATCATCACCTGCTGCTCTTTGGCCGGGTACATATAGCCCTGGCAGCGCACAATCAGCTCGGCGCCTTTCATGGCGCAGTCACGCCAGATTTCCGGGTAGTTGCCGTCGTCACAAATGATCAGGCTCAGCTTCATGCCTTTGGGGCCATCACTGACGTAGGTACGATCGCCGGGATACCAGCCTTCGATCGGGCACCAGGGCAGGCATTTGCGGTATTTCTGGACGATGTCACCGAGATTGTTGATCAGCACCAGGGTGTTGTAGGGCGCCTTGTTGGGGTGTTCTTCGTGCTGCTCGCCGGTGAGGGAAAACACCCCCCAGGTGTTGGCCGCACGACAGGCAGCGGCAAACATATCGGTTTCCGGCCCTGGAATGGTGGTTGCGGTGGCCATCATTTCGTCGTGGTCGTACATGATGCCCATGGTGCTGTATTCCGGAAATACAATCAGATCCATCCCTGGCAGACCTTTTTTGATGCCCTGGATCATATCGGCAATGCTGGCCGCGTTGTCGAGCACATCGGCCCTGGTGTGCAGGCGGGGCATCTTGTAGTTCACCACGGCGACGCCGACGGTATCGTTGCTGCTTGAAATATCACCATGACGCATGGTTGTTCTCCTTTGGCTCAGATTCGGTTTAGACGGACAGGTAGCGGGTGATGGTGGCCTGATCGGCCTCCTCGACAGGCACGTCGAGGACGATGTTGCCTTTCTCGATCACCAGGATGCGATCGGCGACGTCCAGGGCGAAACTGAGCACCTGCTCAGAAACGATGATCGACAATTTGCGCTGGTCGCGGATCGTGCGCAGGGTGCGCGCCATTTCCTTGATGATGCTGGGCTGGATGCCTTCGGTGGGTTCGTCCAGCAGCAGCACGCTGGGATTGCTGGCTAACGCCCGTGCGATGGCAAGCTGTTGTTGCTGGCCACCGGACAGGTTGCCGCCACGACGGTGCTGCATTTCTTTCAGTACCGGGAACATGACGTAGAGATCTTCGGGAATGTCATTCTTGCCGGTGGAGGTGAGGCCGGTTTCAATATTTTCTTTCACCGTCATGGTGGAGAAAATCATCCGCCCCTGTGGCACAAAGCCGACACCGGCGCCGACGCGTTCGTAACTCTGGAGTGGCACCAGATCGACTCCGTTGAGGGCAACCGTTCCGGACTTGCTCGGAATCATGCCGATCAGCGATTTCATCAGCGTGGTTTTGCCCATGCCGTTACGGCCCAGCACGGCGACAATTTCTTCGTCTCCGACACTCAGGTTCATATTGCGAATCACGTCACTTTGACCGTAGGCAACGTTGTAATCGGTTAGCTCAAGCATTGTTTATCTCCTCGTTTACCGGCTTGGCGATCAATGGCCCAGGTACACTTCAATGACTTTGGGATCGTTCTGAACCCGCTCCATCGAGCCTTCCGACAGCACCTTGCCCTGATGCAGGACGGTGACGCGGTCGGCGATGTCGGCAACAAACTGCATGTCGTGTTCAATCACCAGCACTGAACGGTCCTTGGTGATTTTTTGCAGCAGTGCCGCGGTTTGCTGGCGTTCAGAAACCGACATGCCCGCCACCGGTTCGTCGAGCATCAGCAGCTCGGGGTCCTGGATCAGCAACATGCCGATTTCCAGCCATTGTTTCTGGCCGTGGCTGAGCAGGTCGGCGGACATATCGAGCTTGTCGGCGAGGAAGATCATCTCGGCAATTTCGATAACCTTGTCGATTACCTGCTGGTCGCGCCGGAAGGTCAGTGCTCCCCAGACGTTGCGGCCTCTGGGGTAGGAGAGTTCGAGGTTTTCAAACACCGTCAGGTCTTCGTAAATCGACGGCGTCTGGAACTTGCGGCCGATACCGGCATGGACGATCTGGTGCTCGTTCATGCGGGTCAGCTCCTTGCCCTTGAACTTGATCGAGCCTTCAGTGGCCTTGGTGCGGCCACAAATCAGATCCAGTACGGTGGTTTTACCGGCACCGTTGGGGCCGATAATGACGCGGATTTCCTGCTCCTCGACGTAGAGCGAGAGGTCGCTGACGGCCTTGAAGCCATCGAACGAGACCGTCAGACCCTCCACGCTGAGGACGAAGTCCTTCTGCTCAATGTGCTTGTTAGTTTCCAGCATGACGGTGCTCCACGGTGGGGTTGGCAGAAGGAGTAGACGAGGTTTCGGCCGTTGTCGTCACCGCGACGGCGGGAATGGTGCTGGGCGGTACGGGAGAGCGTAAGCGGGCCGGCAGGCGTGGTTCGATATAGGTTGTCCAGACACCGGCGAGGCCATTCGGGAAGGCCATGACCACACCGATAAACAAGGCCCCCATGGCAAACAGCCACAGTTCCGGAAAGGATTCCGAGAAGCTGGTTTTGGCGGCGTTGACCAGCAGAGCGCCATACACCGCCCCCAGCAGCGAAAGACGACCACCAACGGCGCAGAAAATCACCATTTCGATCGACGGCACGATGCCAACAAAGGTGGGTGACATAAAACCGATCTGCAGGGTGAACATGGCACCACCAATGGCGGAGAACACCGAAGCCAGACAGAAGATAAAAATCTTGAATGCCGAGACGTCATAGCCAGAGAAACGCACCCGGTCTTCCCGTTCCCGCATCGCGACTAACAGGCGTCCCAGTTTGCTGTTGATGACGTATTTGCCAATAAACAGACAGACAAACAGCAGGGCCACGCAGACGAAATAAAGAATGTACTTGGCTTCGTCGGTACGAATATCCCAGCCGTGCAGGGTGCGCAGGTCGGTGATGCCGTTAACCCCTCCGGTGTAGCCTTGCTGGCCAATGATCAGGATGGTCAGGATGGCGGCCACCGCCTGGGTGATGATGGCAAAATACACCCCGCCAACCCTGCGTTTGAACATGGCAACCGTCACCACAAAGGCGAAAAATGCCGGTACCAGAATAATGGCGAGCAAGGTAAAGCCGAAGCTGTGGAAGGGTTCCCAGAACCACGGCAGCTCGGTGAGCTGGTTCCAGTCCATAAAGTCCGGGATGCCCGGCGTTGTCTGGATGGCGGTGTTTTCCGGGCTGGAGGCTTCCAGCTTCAGAAACATCGCCATGCAGTAACCGCCAAGGCCAAAAAATACACCCTGACCCAGGCTGAGAATGCCGCCGTAGCCCCAGCACAGCACCAGACCAATGGCGACGAAGGCATAGGTCAGATATTTGCCGATCAGGTTGAGGCGGAAAATATCCATACTCAACGGTAGAACCACGATCAGCAACAGCGCCAGAATCAGCATATGGCTGAGCTGGTAGCGAGCGAACAAATGGGCAATAAAGTTCATGGGCGACCTCTTTATTTACGTATTTTGAGAGAGAACAGCCCTTGTGGACGCAGCATCAAAATGCCAACGACGACGAGCAGGGTGAGCACTTTGGCCATCGAGCCACTGAGGAAAAATTCCATGGTCGATTGCGCCTGAGAGATAGTGAAAGCCGATGCGATGGTGCCCACCAGACTGGATGCGCCACCAAAAACCACCACCAGAAAGGTGTCGACGATGTACAGCTGGCCGGAGGTCGGGCCGGTTGAACCGATCATGGTAAAAGCGGCTCCTGCGATCCCGGCGATCCCACAGCCGAGCGCAAAGGTCAGGCGGTCAACGCGGGCGGTGTTGATGCCGACGGCAGAGGCCATCGGCCGGTTTTGCACCACGGCCCGGGTTTGTTTGCCGAGTCGGGATTTCTGCATTGTCAGACCCACACCAACGGCGACCACCAGCGTAATGGCCATCACAAACAGGCCGTTGATGGGAATTTCCACCATATCGGTCAGGGCGATGGAACCCATCAGCCAGTCGGGCAGGGTGACGCCGACTTCCCGCGGGCCAAAGATGGTGCGATACAGTTGTTGCATGATCAGGCTCAGGCCCCAGGTGGCCAGCAGCGTATCGAGTGGGCGTTTATAGAGGTGCCGGATCATGGCCCATTCGATAAAGGCCCCGAGCGCGCCGGCGGCCAGAAAGGCGAGGATCAGGGCGACAAAAAAATACAGGCTGTACAGGGATTCCGGCAGGTATGACGAAAAGACATTGGACGTCAGGTACGTGGTGTAGGCGCCGAGAATCATGAATTCGCCGTGGGCCATATTGATGACGCCCATCTGGCCAAAAATAATCGCCAGCCCCAGTGCCATCAGAACAAAAACAGAAAACAGAGTGAGACCGGCAAATCCCTGCATGGCAAAAATCGAGGTCAGCTCGGTCATGGTGTAGTCGGCAAACATGGTGTTTCCTCCCAGTGGGTTGTAGCGCTACAAGCAGCAAGATAAGCAGAAGGGGAAGCGGCCCTGGCGGGCCGCTTGTTGCGGTTCTTGCTGAGTCACTTGCCTGGTAACACTGGCTTAGTAACCTTCAGGGAACGGGTTAGGCTCGATCAGCTCGGAGCTTTCGTAAACCACCTTGTATTGACCATCCAGCTGGGCGTGGCCGATACGGGTTTTGGACCAGAGGTGATGATTGTCGTGGATGCGGACATAACCTTCTGGAGCGGTGGTCAGCTCGATGTCAGGAGAGGCGGCGCGGACTTTGTCGATATCGAAAGAACCGGCTTTTTCAACAGCGGCTTTCCACAACCAGGGGCCAAGGTAAGCGGCCTGGGTGACATCACCGATCACAATGTCGTCGCCGTATTTGGCTTTGAAGGCTTTAACAAACGCTTCGTTGTTGGCGTTTGGCAGACTTTGGAAGTACTTCATGGAGGCGTAGATGCCATCGATGTTCTCGCCACCAATGCCGAGGATCTCGTCTTCGGTCACGGAAATGGTCAGGAACAGCGGCTTCTCTTTGGTCATGTCGATGCCCGCGGCTTTCAGCTGCTTGTAGAACGCCACGTTGGAGCCACCAACCACCGAGATAAAGACGACATCCGGTTTTTTCAGTTTGATTTTGTTGATAACCGAGTTGAACTGGGTGTGTCCGAGCGGGTAATACTCTTCGCCAACCACTTTGTCGCCAAGGACACTTTCAATGTGTTTGCGGGCAATCTTGTTGGAGGTACGTGGCCAGATGTAGTCAGACCCCAATAAAAAGTATTTTTTCGCGTCTTTGGCATCATCCGCCCAGTCGAGACCCTCGAGAATTTGCTGGGTGGCTTCCTGACCGGTATAAATTACGTTGGGTGATTGCTCCAGTCCTTCGTAGAAGGTCGGGTAGTAGAGCATGCCGTTGTATTGCTCAAACACGGGCAATACGGCTTTGCGGGAAGCCGAGGTCCAGCAGCCGAACACGGCAGCGACCTTGTCGCGGACCAGCAGTTTCTTGGCTTTTTCGGCAAAGGTTGGCCAGTCGCTGGCACCGTCTTCCTGGGTATATACAATCTGGCGACCCAATACGCCACCCATGGCATTGATCTGGTCGATGGCCAGTTTTTCAGCCTGTACCGAACCGGTTTCACTGATGGCCATGGTGCCGGTAATGGAGTGCAGGATACCGACAGTGACGGTGCTGTCGGTCACGGCAAGGCCGGTTGAGTTGGCGCTGTCAGCCAGTGCTGGCAGGCTGACGTGTGCCAGCGCCAGGGCGGCCGGAATGGCCAGCATGCGACGTAGCAGGGTACGGCGTGTACCTCTGGTTGAGTCGTAATTCCTTGATTTTGAAATCATAATTGGGCCTCTTCATGGGGTCTGCTGTTGGCGTAAGGAACGTTATTCAGCATCCATCATCGGCCGGGGAATGGATATTCGCGTCTTGTGACATCGATGTACGTACATTGACGCATACCCGCAAGCCAGGCTTGTCGTTATGGTCTTGATTCATTCGGGAAGGCGATACGATCGCCGTGGATATAAACCAGACATGTCGCAACCGTCGCCGTATGCCAGTCGTCGCAGTTACAACCGCTGGGTCGCAAACCAGACACTGGAAGACTTTGCCTTACGTTTTACCGCCAAAGATGCCCGCCGCTGGTCAGCGGCCCGGGTTTCCAATACCGCACTGGGCGCCATTTCATTTCTGGCGATGGAGGCCATTGGGGCCACCGTGACGCTGATGTACGGTTTTGATTCCGCTGTTGCTGCCATCATGGTGGTGTCGGCGATTATTTTTCTGACCTCGATTCCGATCAGCTATTACGCCGCCCGCTATGGGGTGGATATCGATTTGCTCAGCCGTGGCGCCGGGTTCGGTTATATCGGCTCGACCGTCACCTCGCTGATTTATGCCTCGTTTACCTTTATCTTTTTTGCCATCGAAGCCGCCATCATGGCCTCGGCGATGGATATCCTGTTTGGTATGCCGCTGTGGGCGGGGTATCTGTTCAGCTCCTTGCTGGTGATTCCGCTGGTAACCCACGGGATTACCGTTATCAGCCGGTTTCAGCTGTGGACGCAACCGTTGTGGATTGTGCTGCAGGTACTGCCGATTGTGTTCATTCTCTGGCAAGAGTGGTCGGTGGCGCTGGAATGGGTGAATTACCCGGGAGAAATGTCGCAGGCTCAGGGCGTCGAGGGAGCTGATGGGCATTTTGACCTGATGTATTTTGGCGCTGCATCGGCGGTGGTATTTGCCTTGATTGCGCAAATTGGTGAGCAGGTTGATTTTTTGCGCTTCCTGCCGGAGCCGCAGCCCAAAAACCGTTTGCGCTGGTGGCTGGCACTGATCGGGGGCGGCCCAGGCTGGATTGTGGTGGGCATGTTGAAAATTCTGGCCGGGTCATTCCTCGCGGTACTGGCGGTGAGTTCAGGCATGTCGATTGCCGAGGCGTCTGACCCGACTCGCATTTATTATATTGCCTTTGGTTATCTGACGGACTCACCCATGGCGATTCTGGCCATGACCGGGCTGTTTGTGGTGCTGTGTCAGGTCAAGATCAACGTCACCAATGCCTATGCCGGATCGATTGCCTGGTCGAATTTCTTTTCCCGCCTGACTCACAGCCACCCGGGGCGGGTGGTGTGGCTGGTGTTTAACGTCGTGATCGCGCTGCTGCTGATGATGCTGGGGGTATATGAATCGCTGGAGCGGATTCTGGGTATTTATGCCAACGTTGCGGTGGCCTGGGTCGGGGCGCTGGTCGCCGATCTGGTGATCAATAAACCACTCGGACTAAGCCCCAAACATATCGAATTCAAACGGGCCTATCTGTACGACATCAACCCGGTGGGTTTCGGAGCCATGGTGCTGGCCTCGGTCATTGGCGTGATCAGTTTTATGGGGGTATTGGGCCCGGTCGCTCAAGCGTTATCACCCTATGTTGCGTTAACGACCGCGCTGCTGGTGTCTCCCCTGATTGCGATACTGACACGCGGACGTTATTACCTGGCCAGGGATGTCATTGTCCAGGATTCCGCGGTCTGTGAGTGTGTGGTGTGTAATAACCGTTTTGACGCCGAAGACATTGCCAGCTGCCCGTTGTACAAGGGCGCTATCTGCTCCTTGTGCTGCACGCTGGAATCCCGTTGCCACGACCTTTGCAAAGACAACGCACGACTGAGCGACCAGATTCAGCAACTGTTGGAAATGGTCTTGCCCGTTTGGATGGTGGAACGAATGAACCCGAGGCTGCTGCAGTTTTCCGGGTTGATGGCGATAATCGGATCGATCGTGGGGGGCCTGTTCTGGCTGGTGTATGCGCAGATTCCCTCCTATGCCGAAGGGCATTCACTGCTGGCCGGGACGCTGGCGCAGGTTTATCTGCTGTTACTGATCATCATCGGCGTGTTGATCTGGCTGTTTGTGCTGGCCAACGAAAGCCGTTTGTTTGCGCTGAACGAATCCCAGCGGCAAACCGAGCTGTTGCAACAAGAGATTATTGCCCACGAAGCCACCGACCGGGCCCTGCAGGAATCGACGGAGCTGGCCGAGGCTGCCAATCGCGCCAAGAGCCGCTATCTCGGGGGCATCAGCCATGAGTTGCGCAGCCCGCTGAATTCCATCATCGGTTATGCCCAGCTGCTGGAAAAGGACGAAACGCTTTCCGGGCGGCAACGGGACAAGGTGAAGCTGATTCATCGCAGTGGTGACCACCTGGCGGATTTGATCGAAGGATTGCTGGATATTTCCCGTATCGAAGCAGGACGTCTGGAAATTCACCGCGATGAGTTTGACTTGCACCGGTTACTGGATGAGCTGGTCGATATGTTCCGGCTGCAAGCCGAAGACAAGGGCGTCCGTTTTGACTATCAGTTGTGCCCATACCTGCCACAGATTGTCCGTTCGGACGAAAAGCACCTGCGCCAGATCCTGATCAACCTGCTTTCCAACGCGGTCAAGTTTACACGGGCCGGGACGGTGTCGCTGAGTATCAGCTATCGCAGCCAGGTGGCCGAATTCATGGTGACGGACAGCGGCCCCGGCATCAGCAATCACGACATGCAGCGGATCTTTCTGCCATTTGAGCGGATTCGCAAGCCCGGTGTCCCCCAAACGCCAGGGACCGGGCTGGGGTTGACCATTTCCCGCTTGCTGGCCGATATCATGGGAGGCGATATCAGTGTCGACAGCCAATTTGGTCAGGGCAGTGTGTTCCGTTTGTCGATGATGCTCGCCAGTGTGGCACTGCCGGAGCCGGGGATTGCACCAGAGCGCAAGATTGTTGGTTACCAGGGCGCAGAAAAAACCTTGCTGGTGGTGGATGATGATCCTACCCATCGGGGCCTGATCAGCGAGATCCTGACTCCGGTCGGTTTCGAAGTGCTGGAAGCAGAAGATGCCGGTGCCTGCATTCGAGTATTGCAACAAACGCCGGTGGATTTGCTGTTGATGGATATATCCATGCCGGGAATGACCGGGTGGCAATTGCTGCGCCAACTGCGGAACGACGGCGTCAGCAGCCCGGTGGTGATGGTCTCCGCCGATGCCGAAGATCGGCAGTCGGCATTGGCTCAGGGGGACGCCAGTGATCCGGCGGAGCGACTCAATAACGGCTATCTGATCAAGCCGATCCGCGATCGCAAGTTGCTGGACATGGTTGCCAGAGTGCTGCAGTTGCAATGGCAATACGACGACGATGCATCTGAGCTGAGTGCGCCGTCGGGTGCCGACCCTGTCGATATGACGTTATCAGAAGCGAGGGAAATGCTGGCGGCTGCCGAAGTGGGGCACATTGTGGGCATGGAAGCCGTGCTTGAGCAGATGGAGCAGCGGGGCGCTGCTGCGACCATGCTGCGACGAGTACGACACTGCCTCTCGGCCTTCCGGTTCGATGAGCTAATCACACTGACCAAGAAGGTGATCAATGATGAAACATAGCGTCAGCGTCACGGCATCGGGAAGCAGTACCCAGGGAGTGGTACTGATTGCTGATGACACCATTGGTTCACTGGGCATGCTGAATGAAATGCTCGTGCAGGCCGGGTATACGGTGTTGGTGGCCATGGATGGTTTGCAAGCCCTCGCCGTGGCCGAAAGAATGATGCCCGACCTGATTCTAATGGATGCCATGATGCCGAATATGGACGGCTTTGAAGCCTGTGAGGCGTTAAAAAAAGATCCTGATCTCGAAGGTATTCCCGTGATCTTTATGACCGGGTTAAGCGATAGCATGGATGTGGTCCGAGGGCTGGAATCCGGCGGCGTGGATTATGTCACCAAACCCGTGAATCTGGATGTATTGCTGGCCCGGGTGCAGGTTCATATCAGCAATGCCCGCAAGACGCGCCGGGCAATCGGTTCGCTGAATGAAATTGGCCAGCCAACCTTTGCCTGTAACGTGCACGGCCAGCTGTTGTGGTGTTCCAGCCGCACCATCGAAGTCTTGGCCAAATCCGGTTTGTCCGAACAGGCGTTTCAGGAGGCGACCAGTGCCGCGTTGGCGAGTTGGTTTGCCAGTGCTCCGGAACGCTTTCAGCAAGTCCGGGTAGAGCAGAATGCAGGGCAGTTTCTGGTGAAATTTCTGGGTTTACCAGCACCGGGCGAATATTTATTGCGGCTGGTGGATGATGATGAAATCTCGCTGCGCCAGACGCTGCGTGACCATTTTCAATTAACGGTACGCGAGGCCGAAGTCTTGCTGTGGTTGTCGCGCGGTAAAACCAACCAGGAAATCGGCCGCATCCTGACCATGAGCCCGCGCACGGTCAACAAGCACCTTGAAACGGTCTTCCGTAAAATGGGGGTTGAGAACCGCACTTCGGCTGCTGCGCTCAGCCTGGGGTATCTGAGCCGGTTGTGAGTTCCTGTGGCATTTGGGCAAACCACCAGAGGGATCGAGGGCTGAGAATCCTGTTTCCCGGTGACTGTGTACGAATGGTTCCCTGAGCGACAACGTATAAACTTGCTCTTGTAAATCAAATGGATAGAGTGAGCAGCAACAGTCATTAAAGGAAGCTGGTGTGCAAACCCTTGAACAGTTACGTAATGGTGAGTTGAAAGGCTGTCGTCATCTGAAGCTGACACAAGCGCTGGAGACCTTTCCGGAAGAAATTTTTACCCTGGCCGACAGTCTGGAAGTGCTGGACCTATCTGATAATCAGCTGACCGCTTTGCCCGATGACTTGTCGCGCCTGCGTCATCTGAAAATATTGTTTGCCTCGAATAATAATTTTCAGCATTTTCCTGAGGGCATTGGTGGCTGTAGCGCGCTGGAAATTGTTGGTTTCAAACACAATCAGATCCATCACCTCTCCGAGACCTGTTTACCACGAACTCTGCGGTGGTTGATTCTGACGGATAATGACATCGTACGTCTGCCAGAATCGATCGGGTCGTTAGGCAAGCTGGAAAAGCTGGCTTTGGCGGGTAACCGAATCGGATTTTTGCCAGACAGCTTCCAACAGTTAACCCAGTTGGGCTTGTTGCGTATCTCTGCCAACCAACTGGCAGAATTTCCGGCGGTTACCTTAACGTTACCCAAGCTCGCCTGGTTCGCTTTTGCCGGTAATCCTTTTTGTGCGCCAAGGCAAACACATGCCGATTTCCCGTTGGTGGACGCTGAAGCGCTGGCCTTGACCGAGACCTTGGGACGAGGTGCTTCCGGAATTATTTCCCGGGCTTATTGGCAATCGCTGGAGCAACAAGAGATATTGCAGTCAGAGCAGTGGGTTGCGGTAAAGGTTTTTCACGGCGATGTGACCAGTGATGGCTACCCTGAGGATGAACTGGATGCCTGTTTGTCGGTGCCCGCCCATAAAAATCTTGTCACGGCGATGGCCCGTATCAACGCAAACAATATGAGCGCATTGGTGATGGAACTGATTCCTGCCCATTACCAGAATCTTGGCCAGCCACCCAGTTTACAAAGTTGTACCCGGGATACCTTTACCCAGGGGCAGCGTTTTTCTTCCCGGCAAGTCGAGCATATGGTTAAGCAAATGCGCAGTATTGTGTCGCATCTGGAACAGGCTGAAGTGTGTCATGGTGATTTGTATGCCCATAACACCCTGATTGATGCCGAGGGTAATATCCTGTTTGGGGATTTTGGTGCGGCTTCCCGGTATGAGTATTTGTCGGCGCAGCAGAAACAAGGCATTCGCACCATTGAACGCCGCGCTCTGGATCATTTTATTGATGACCTGCACGGCCTGATTCCATAAACACCGCTTTTCAACAACCTGCTAGACTCCGGTCATTGGATGAACACAGGAAAAACAACATGAGTCAGCAAGACAATTTGGTGTGGATGGATCTGGAAATGACCGGTCTGGAGCCAGAGCAGGATGTGATTATTGAAATCGCGACGATTGTGACCGATGGTCAGCTGAATCTGATTGCCGAAGGTCCGGTGATGGCGATTCATCAACCTGCGATTCTGCTGGATGCCATGGATGAGTGGAATACGCGTACCCATGGCAATTCAGGGCTGGTGGAGCGAGTCACCAACAGTCCGATCAGTTGTCGCGAGGCCGAGCAGCGGACGCTGGCGTTTCTCAAGCAGCATGTCAAAGCCGGAACCTCGCCCTTGTGTGGCAACAGTATCCATCAGGACCGTCGTTTTCTGGTCAAATACATGCCGGAGCTGGAAGCGTTTTTCCATTACCGCAACCTGGATGTCAGTACGCTGAAAGAGTTGGCCAAGCGCTGGTCGCCGTCGGTGGTGTCTTCGTTCGACAAGGCGGGCAGTCATCAGGCGCTGGATGATATTCGTGAGTCCATTGCGGAGCTGGCGCATTATCGCGAGCATTTTCTCCGTTTGCCGGAATAAGGGCGCATCACAAGGTCAGGTGTCCGAGCCAGTCAGAGCAGAGACTATGGCCCCCAGCGGTTGGTATCCCATAACAGCCAGCTGGCCGGGTCCTGCTTGAGCTGGTTGGCCAGGGACTGGTTGATGCGTTCGGTGATTTGGCGGGCTTGTGCCGGCAGCTGGTCGTCAGCGACGGCTTGTGTCGGGGTCAGTGATGGCTCAAATACCTGACGGTACTGGCCATCGTTGGTTCTTAGGGTGTAGGTCGGAATCAGTGCCATGTGATGACGCAAAGCCATTTCAGCGGCAAAGGTTGAGGTCCAGGCGGGCTGTCCGGCAAAGTCGATTCGTTGGCCGTTACGGCCTTTCTTGACCTTGATGTCGATCAGAATATGGGCGTTGTCACCGTTTTTCAGATGTTGGATCAGTTCACCGGTACGGTTGGTCGAAATCATTCTGGGGCCGACCCGAAAACGCCGGTTAAAACCCAGGTAATCAAAACGGGTATCGGCAAAGTCGCGGTACAACTCCCAGGCTGGAAATCCCAGTTGCTCGATAATCCGGCGGTTCATTTCCCAGTTATTGATATGGCCGCTGACCCATAATATTCCTTGTCCCTGGTCTTTGGCGCGCTGTACGTGTTGCAGCCCTTCTATCTGTGTTCGTTGCCGTTCGTTGCCATCCATGGTGAGGGATTCGGTGGCGGTGAGCAGCATATTGGCGTAATAGCGGTGACGGATATGCTGGCGCTGGGCGACGCTGGCATCAGGCAACAGGCGTTGCAGGTTGTTGTCGAGGTAATGGTTTTTTTTGGCCAACAGCAGGCGTGTCAGTCGGGCAAGGATGGGGCCGGTGGCGGCGTAGCGGCTGATTTTCTGTATTCTGGCCCGGCCCATTATCCGGATCAAACCCACCAGCACTGAAGCCAATAACCAGAGTAGCGGGCGCAGCAGATAACGCTGAAGATAAGTGGTCATAAGGTGTACTCGGTGGCGTGGCCAGGCAACGGCTTAAATCGGCTCCAGCCCATCTTCGAACACCCAGCCGTGTTTGCGGCAAAAGCGGAAAATGCGATTAACAACCGGATTGGCCCAACCGTTCAGAATACAGAAGTCGACGCCAAGGTCGAGATGGTGGGATTGATGCTGCTCTTTTGTCATAAACAGTCTGGTTTTTTGCAGGACTCGCACCAGCAGGGAAAGTTTGGGCCGATGGGCACAACTGTGTGCGTATTGGGTCAGCATCAGGGCACCGATCAACGTCCAGCCAAACAAGGCCGTCAGGGAGCCGATCCAGTCGAGGGTGTGCAGCAACAGTAACGACACGGTGGCTGGCAGGGTGACAAAATACATCGCGGGCATGATCAGCCGCAGGAAACTGCGGCGGCCCAGTGCGCCGGGGCTAAGGTGGTGAACCTTGAAATCAAAGACAATGGTTTCCAGTGGTGAAATCTTTTTCATCACCGCAGTGCGTTGTTTGAGATACTCCTCCGAGCCTTTACTGCCTTGATAAAAGTACAGTTCCTTGAGGCCAGAGTTTGGCGTAGTGCGCCGATAATCGAGAATAAAATGGGCGACGCCAGACAACAGGTCGGCAAGATAAATCGCCAGAAAAATGACCGGGACAGCCCAGAGAGTTATCTCGCCAGACGTCGCAATACCGACCAGCAAACAGAAATACAGGGTCATGCACAAGCTCACCGCACCGTAGTGCAATAACTTGTTACCTGTAACCCCGTTATTGGCGGCAGAGGGCTTTATCTTTGGGGAGATCCGGGATCCAGGCAAGGTCAGGACTTTCCATATGGGCTGGTCAATAAGCGCTCTATAGTATCGAGCGGATTGGCATATTACAAACCGGCAGGCCAGGTTACTTGACCTGCCGGTCGAAACGAAGGTGACGTTGGTCTGTGTGGCGGTATTGCGATCAGGCGGGCTGATTGTCCTCGCTGACTTGTTCAAGGTTGGCCAGTCGTGCGCCTTCTACAGCGTCGAGGAAGTCGTGCCCCCAGCGTTCGATATCATGGTGTTGCACGGCGTCAAACGCATCTCGTATACGAGAGCGTGCTTCGGCTTCATCCATCACCAGCCCTTGCCAGGCGCTGTCGGCCAGTTCATGGGGTGAGTGAGGGTTGGTAAGTAGCGCTCCACGCAGTTCGGCAGCGGCACCGGCAAATTCCGACAATACCAGCACTCCGGCTCCGTCGACCATTCCTTGGGTGGCAACGTATTCCTTGGCTACCAGATTCAGGCCATCGCGCAGAGGGGTAATCCACATCACATCGGCCATGGCGTAATAGGCAACCAGTTGTTCAAACGGCACTTTGCGGAAGAAAAACTGCAAGGGTGTCCAGCCGATTTGGGCAAAGCGGCCGTTGATGCGTCCGACGGCCTGTTCGATATCTACCTGCAGTTCGGCGTAAACGGTCATCTCGGCAGCGGCAGGAACACAGATAGTGACCAGGGTGACGTTTCCAATCAGCTCTGGGTGTTCATCCAGCAAGCGTTCGAAAGCGAGCAGTTTTTCCAGAATCCCCTTGGTGTAGTCGAGGCGTTCGACAGACAGCAAGACCCGGGTGCCTTCCAGCTCCTGTTTGAGCTGGCGGATTTGTGTCTGGATTTCCGGCTTGTCGAGCGCATGGGTAATACGGCCAAGATCCAGCCCTACCGGATGCGCACCCAGATGAATGATGCGGCCATGGACCTTGATAACGGAGGTCATTTCTTCCAGACCGACGGCACAGCCGTAGGTCATGAAGCGCGGTGCACAGTTCTGTTTTTCCAGCACCTTGATCGGCGTAACCCCACGGGCAACATCGACGAAGTTTTCTGACTGGCGTGGAATATGGAAGCCGATAAAATCGCACTGCAGCAGGCTGCCGATAATCTCACGACGCCATGGCACTACGTTGAAGACGTCGGCAGACGGGAAGTAGGTGTGGTGGAAAAAGGCAATGGTGACGTCGGGACGCAGTTCGCGCAGGAAAGCCGGCACCATCCAGAGGTTGTAGTCGTGGATCCAGACAACGGCGTTTTCGGCGGCTTCGGCGGCGGCTCGTTCCGCAAACAGGCGATTGACTTCCAGGTACACCAGCCAGTCTTCTTCAAGAAAGGTAGCGCGCTCCCAGAAGGTATGCAGTGTTGGCCAGAAGGCTTCCTTGGAGAACTTCTTGTAGAAGATATCCACTTCATGAGGCGTCAGGGCAACACGGGCCGTCATCAGTTTGGGGTATTTGACAGCATCAACCGGGCTGCGGGTTTTGTAGCCCGGAGTCTCGGGGTCCACCGTCGACCAGGCAACCCAGGAGCCGGGTTTGCCGTCACCAAAAAAGCTCAGCAGCGTCGGGATAATACCGTTGGGGGAGGATGGCGGCCGTTCGACCATCACACCGTCTTCTACTTTTTCTTCAAACGGCAGGCGGTGGTAAACAACCACCAGGTCGGACTTGCCGGTTTGTTGTTCTTCGCGGGATTCTGCTTCGACACCGGCCATACCCAGAAAGCCAAAATGATTGAAGGCTTCAATAATGCCGCCACAACCGGCTTTTTCTGCGTGGTAGACCATGGTGCTGCGCTCGGTGGCTTCCAGCAGACGGCTTTCGGAGCCGCCGACACAGACAGACGGGTAGTCGAGCTCAATCATTTCCAGATCATTAAAGCTGTCGCCAGCAATCAGTACTTGATCCTGGCTCAGCTCCAGCCATTCGATCAGGCTGTCGAGGGTGGTGCCCTTGTTGACTCCACGAGGCAAAATATCCAGATACTGGTCGGAAGAATACATCAGGTCGCAGCCCAGCTGACTGACCGCGGCTTTTAATTCGTCAGACAGGGTGTCTTGCTCGCAATAGAAGGAGCAACGACGCTCCTGGGGGACATCCTGACGTTGCAGCTCGGTAAAGGGTTCCAGTGCATTCAGTACTGCCAGCTCCCCCGGCCAGTTTTGTTCCACTTCTCCCTGGATATGAGTAATGGGTTGCAGGGTTTCTCCATCCACTATGGTGGCACCCACATCACAGATAATGTAATCCGGTTGGGGAATGGACGGATCAGATAGCAGTGGCAGAACCATTTCGATGCCGCGGCCGGTGACAAAAGCCAGGCGGATATCGGGGTGGTGATTGATCAGGTGATAAAGCTGTTGGCGATCGTCCGGGTTGCCGGACAAAAAAGTACCATCAAGGTCTGTGGCAAGTAACATCGTGCGTATTCTCCTTCCGGGGCTGGGTTCATCTTGAACGATGGGCGGCCCTGGTTGACTGGTCGTGATGTCGTCTTGGACATCGGGTTAATTGGCTTCTGCAGCCATGATGCCTGAGCCTTGGCTCGGGCCATGTGGAACAACCGGTCAAACTGCGCTTGCTGTAATAACTGGCCGAGTGACGGTGTTCCTGAATGCGTTTGTGTATCTCTGTTGTATGTTTCTTTTGTTACGTTTTGTCGGATAAGGTTCGTTGTTCTGTGGCCTCCGCCCTGCTCACGAGGTTGGAGGCTGGGTTAACGGTGGTTCATCTGGCTTCGTGGAACTGCCCGGTTCCTCTGTATTATCCACTGCGGATGTATCCGCTGTCGGCTCGCTGTCGTCGATGTCATCTTCCGGCAGCATTTCCAGTGCGGTAGGCGTTGTCCGTACCATGGGTACAAACGGCGCGGCGGATTCAATGTCATCGGCCTTGGTTTGTGGCCGTTTCAGCGAGTAAAAGGCATAAGCAGCAATCATCATATGAGCCAATACAAAAAACAGCAGCAGTGCCAGCGGGCTGTAATATTCCATCAGAGTCCCTGCAACAGCGGGGCCAGCTGCGGCACCCATGCCATGAATCAGCAGCAAGGCACTGCCGGCAGGCAGGATATCACCAGGTTCCAGATGGTCGACCAGATGCGCAACGGATACCGGATACACCGCGAATGCAGCACCACCCCAGAGAGCCATTAACGACAGTACCAACCAATAGGAGGCCGGTAGCAGAAACAGCAGCAAGGCTGCTACCACACCGGCGGAAGCCGTGATTGCCAGCACCTGGCGGCGATCGTGGTGATCCGAATAGCGCCCCAGTGGGTACTGGAAGATAGCACCACCAATAATAGTTGCCGACATCAGCATGGCCACCTGGCTGCTGTCGAAGCCGATGCGCTGGCCAAAGACCGGCATCAGTCCCCAGAAAGCCCCCATCGCAAGACCGGAAAAGACGCCACCAACGACGGCGACCGGTGCCAGCTTGACCAGTCTTTTGGGTGAAAAACGTTTCACTTCCGACACCGATGGCTGGGCCAGACGCGTCCAGGTAATCGGCACCAGACTAATACACACCAAGATGGCCGCCAGCGCGAAGAGGGTAAAGTTGGCCGGGCTGTCGAGCTGCAAGAGTTGCTGCGCCAGCGCCAAGGAGACCAGGTTAACGGCCATATAAATCGCAAACACCTGACCACGCTGCTGTTGTGGTGTCTGGTTGTTGAGCCAGCTTTCAATAATGGTGTACAGAATCACCAGTACTGCCCCGGTGACGACTCGTAGCAAAATCCAGGCGATCGGATTGACCAGCAAGCTGTGCAACAACACAACCGCAGCGGCAATGGCAGCACAGAGCGCAAACGCCCGAATATGACCAATGCGGCGCAGAATGGGCAGGCCAATATAAAACCCGACAAAAAACCCGGCAAAATAGCCCGAACTGATATAACCGATCAGGCTGTCACTGTAGCCCTCGAGGCCACCCCGCAAGGCCAGCAAGGTGTTCAGCAGACCACTGCCGAACAGCAGCAGGGATACCCCAAGGAGCAGTGAACCAATAGGAATAATCAGCGGCAGCATAATAATGTTGTTCCTTTCATGTAGGTGTCGTTCATGGCTGACGATTAACAACCGGGAAAACAAACCTGGCTGTCTTGCTGACTTGTCGCCTGCCAGATTGGACCGTGTAACGGCCAGGGAATCTAGCGGTTGCATCACAGGGAATTGACCATTGGCCGACACCACCTTCGTTATGGCAATGTACCCGTGTACACCAGGGATCGGGGTGATTGCCCTTGCCCAGGTAATAAGGAGCTGATTGACTGAGAATATGGTCGTTGCGTTGGATATGTGCCGCCATCTGAAATGAAAACAAGACCTAGAATGGCCCTAAAACAGGGCATATTGCCAGTATTGTCCACAATGCGAGGCGCCAGAGTTGGTTTTTTTGAGAGATATCGGACGGGTTATCCGTATTGATCGGTAGCCTTTGGGCTCTTGATCGGAGAGTGGGCTTTGCATGTTGTTATCAGCGTCTATCTGGTGGCGTCAGTATGGCTGCCGGATCTGATTCTTGTCGGTGAACATAATCCGGCAATGGCCACATGGGCATTTTACTTAAACGATCGTTTCATTTGTGGTTGTCATCCATTCGCAAGCCATTGAAAATGGAAGGATAACAAGAGTGTCGGTCGCGGCACTGACCATTTTACGAGGATGAAGTCTGGAATGAGTACTTCGAATCTGGCGTTGGAACTGATCGATATTCACAAATCCTACGGCGACCTGAACGTATTAAAAGGGGTCACGTTAAAGGCTGCCAAGGGCGATGTGATTTCTATCCTGGGTTCCAGTGGCTCGGGCAAGAGCACCTTGCTGCGGTGCATTAATTTGCTGGAAAAACCCAGTCAGGGCGAAATTGTTATCGGTAATGAACAACTGATGCTGAAGCCGGGCAAACATGGCGAGCTGGAAGCCGCCAGCAGCAAGCAACTCGAAAGGCTGCGCTCCTGTCTCGGGTTTGTGTTCCAGCAGTTTAATCTCTGGCCGCATATGACCATTTTGCAAAACCTGATTGAAGCTCCGATACATGTTCTGGGCGTTCCCAAGGCTGAAGCCATGGAACGGGCACGGAAATTGTTAGCAAAAGTGGGGCTGGCTGATAAGGAAGGTGCTTATCCCGCACATTTGTCCGGTGGCCAGCAGCAACGGGTGGCTATTGCCAGAACCCTGGCGATGGAGCCTAAGGTACTGTTGTTTGATGAACCGACATCGGCACTGGACCCGGAACTGGTCAATGAAGTGCTGGCGGTGATGCGCGAGCTGGCCGACGAAGGCCGTACCATGCTGATTGTCACCCATGAGATGCGGTTTGCCCGTGAGGTGTCCAGCCAGGTGGTGTTTTTGCATCAAGGGCAAGTGGAAGAAATCGGCACACCCGAACAGGTGTTTGATAATCCGAAATCCCCGCGCGTCAAAGATTTTATGGCCAGTCACCAGGGCGGATGATGGCTCTGGTGTTGCGATGGCTGGTGTTGCGATGGCTGCCATGGGACCCAACGATAGGTCTCGGCGGCTAATTCCCTGATTGATATTCATAACTCTGATATTCACAACCATGAGGAAAGAGAACGATGCGTAAGGTAATCACGACAGCCTGTTTGTTGGTATCCTGCCTGACAGCTCCACTGGCATTGGCGGGCGACAAGGTCCGTATTGCAACAGAAGGTGCCTATGCACCGTTTAATATGACGGATAACCAGGGCAACCTGATTGGTTTTGACGTCGATATCGCCAAGGCCTTGTGTGCCGAAATGAAAGCCGATTGTGAAATTGTGGCGCAAGACTGGGACGGTATTATTCCGGGGCTGCGTGCTCGCAAGTACGATGCGATTATTGCTTCCATGTCGATCACTGAAGAGCGTTTGCGGGTCGTGGATTTCAGCGAAAAATACTACGCCAACATGCTGGCTTTTGTTGGGCCTGAAGGCAAAACCCTGGATGTCACCAAAGCCGGTCTGAAAGGCAAGGTGATTGGTGCCCAGCGTGCCACTATTGCTGGTCAGTATCTGGAAGATAACTTCGGCGATATCGTTGATGTGAAGCTCTACGATACCCAGGACAACGCTTATCTGGATCTGGCGAATGGCCGCCTGGACGGCATTATGTCGGACAAGTTCCCGGCCTACGACTGGTTGCGTACCGACGATGGCAAAGGCTTTGAATTCAAGGGCGACGACCTGGATATCGATGACCATATTGCCATTGCTGTTCGTAAAGGCGACAAGCTGGCGAACAAATTCAGCGCTGCTATCAAGGCTATCCGTGCCAATGGCAAATACGCTGAGATCAACGCCAAATATTTCCCGTTTGATATTTACTGATATTGCCTGCCGGAGTCACTCGCTCTGAGTGCTCCGGTGCTATTTCTGCTTCTGGACGAGAGTCGCAACTGTTATGGATTTACAAGGGTACGGCCAGCTGCTGTTGAGCGGCTTGTGGGTCACCATTGAGCTGGCCTTGGTCAGTCTGTTTTTTGGCCTGATCATCGGCTTGTGTGGTGCTTCGGCCCGGCTGTCTGCTTCTCCTGTTGCCCGTGCGATCGCAACGACCTACACCACGGTTGTACGGGGTATTCCAGAGCTGTTACTGGTGTTGACTCTGTATTTTGGCGGTTCACAGCTATTGATGTGGATTGCCAGTATGTTTGGCTACGACGAATATATCGATGTTGGCCAGTTTGCGGCGGCAGTGGCGGCGCTGGCGATTGCCTTTGGTGCGTACTCCACCGAAGTGTTCCGAATGGCGATGATGGATTTACCCAAGGGCCAGTGGGAATCCGCTGCGGCCATGGGTATGACGCCATTAAAAACCTTTGTTCGTATCATCATGCCGCAAGTGTGGCGCCTGGCTATTCCTGGTTTGGGCAATCTGTTTCAGGTCTTGCTGAAAGATACGGCTCTGGTCTCTGTGGTTGGTTTGAATGAGCTGATGCGGCAAGCGTCGGTCGGTGCTGCCAATACCAAACAACCGTTCGATTTTTATCTTGCTGCTGCCTTGTTGTATCTGTTACTCACGGTTGCCACCACACTGATTACCGGTTATCTCGAACGTCGCAGTAAACCCGAATTAAGAGGAAACCGCGCATGAGCTGGGAGTGGGGGGTTATTTGGGAATATCTACCGCGGTTATTGGGAGGGGCTTGGCTGACTCTGGAGCTGGTGGCTGTTTCCGGCTTGTTGGGATTGGCTCTGGCGGTGCCGTTGGCGCTGGCGCGAGCATCGGCTAATCCGCTGGTGAGAGCGTTTCCGTACGCCTATATCTTTTTCTTTCGCGGTACACCATTGCTGGTGCAAATCTTTCTGATCTATTACGGCGCGTCACAGTTTGATGCTGTGAAAGAGTCCTTTTTGTGGCCTGTTCTGCGTGAGCCTTACTGGTGCGCGATTATTGCTTTCTCGATGAATACGGCCGCTTATACCGCCGAGTTGATTCGGGCGGCGATTCAGGCGATTCCCAAAGGTGAGATCGAAGTCTCGCTGGCGTTGGGGATGAGTAAATTGACCATGATCCGGCGTATTATCCTGCCGCGTGCTGCTGGTATCGTGTTGCCGGGTTACAGCAACGAAGTGCTGTTGATGCTGAAAAGTTCGGCGCTGGCCTCGACGATTACCTTGCTGGATTTGACTGGCATGGCACGGACGATTATTGCCAGAACCTACACGCCACTGGAAATGTTTTTTGCGGCAGGCATGGTGTACCTGGCCATTGCTGCCGTCATGATTCTGGTGTTCCGTTTGCTGGAGCGGCGACTGAACCGTTATCAGTTTGCCAAGCGCCCGTCATGATCTGACGCCTGGCTTCAGCACTTCTTGACGGAGCAAGAGTGGGGGAGTGCTGTGCTCACTCTCTCACTCTCTCACTCTCTCACTCTCTCACTATGTTGGTTGTTGCTCGTCGATCCGAGGTCTGTAGGGCGTCTATGCCTGAACGCTGTTTTGAATCCACGGCACGGATTCTGAGGCAATGTTCACAAAGGCTTGGGCTGTGGGTGCCAGTCGGGATGAGCGGTAATGCATTTGCGTCAGTACCTGGGTGTGGTCATCTTCAATCGGCATAAATCGACAGCCTTGTGTAAACAGCTTCGACACGCACAAGGGCGCGATAGCAACCCCCAGCCCGGCGGCCACCATGGTTAACACTGTCTGCATGTGTTTGGGCTGGGCAGAAATATGGGGTGAAAAATGATGGCGTTGGCAAAGATTGATAATGCTGTCGAATAAACCTACGGCTTCTTCCCTTTGAAATAAAATAATGTGCTCTTGCCTGAGGTCATCCAGACGTATTGACTGCCGCTGTGCCAGCGCATGCTGCGAAGGCAGTACAAGGGTTAACTGATCGGTATAGAGCAATTGGCTGGTAAAAGTGGTTTGCAGCTCCTGCGGCAGTGGCCGAGAGATACCAATATCAATGTGATTGGTTTCAAAGGCGAGTAATTGCTCGGATGCGGTCATTTCAAACAGACTGATTTCAACATCCGGGTACTGGCTATGAAAACGTTGCACCAGATCCGGAATAAAGGTCAAACAGGCGGAAGGTAAATAGCCTACTTTCAGGCTGCCCAATTCACCATTGGCGGCTTTTTGGGTACGCAGGACGGCTTCTTCTGCTTGTTGCAATATGCGCGTTGCATCGGTGAATAATTGTCGGCCAGCCGCCGTGATATGCACATCGCGTGTGTTGCGAATAAACAACAGGGTGCCCAGTTCTTTTTCCAGCGCTGCGATATGGCGACTGATTGCTGGCTGCACGGTATGCAGCTCCCGCGCCGCAGCGGAAAAACTTTTTAATGTCGCAACGGCAATAAAACTTTTTAACGGCTTCAATTCCATTTATTGATACTCAATCCGTATGGCTGTGATGATATTAAACCATTTCTGTTCTAGCTGCCAAGGACTTACTCTTTGTGTTCCGGTGCGGATTTCAGGCAGATATTGGCCGTTGAATCTGTCTGTGTCATGACGCCGGGTAATTTTTATTCATGCAGGAGCTTTTGATTAATGAGCCGACTTTCTTCTTTGGGCAGCTATACCTTGCTGTGTATTTCCTGCCTGACCATTATGGTGGGGGCGGTGGTTGCGCCAGGGTTGGCCAGTATTTCGATGTCTCTGGGGGTCGCAGATCACGCCGGTTTCCTGATCACATTGCCTGCGCTGGGAGCGGTGTTGTTCGCGCCGTTTGCCGGGCGTTTGATTGATCGGTTTGGTGCTTATCCATGTACTTTTGTTGCTTTGTTTTTGTACGGTGCACTGGGCGTTTCCGGGCAATGGTTGTCTGGGCCTATAGCGGTATACAGCAACCGGATCGCACTGGGGGCGATGACCACGGTGGTGATGGCTGGCAGTACGACACTGATTTCACAGTTTTACGTTGGGCATGAGCGCTTGAAAATGATTGCCCGGCAAGGCATGGCGGTGGAGGCAGGAGGTGTGATTTTCCTGTTTATTGGTGGCTTGCTGGCGGTTCAGTCCTGGGAATTACCCTTCTTTATCTATCTGGTTGCCTGGCTGTTTCTGGGGATGCTGTTTTTGTTTGTGCCTGATACGTCTGCCCAGCCGATATCGTTAGCGGAAAGCCCTGAATCCAGCGGGTCAGGCTCCAGGTCATTGTTGTGGGTGTATCTGTCGGCCTGTATGGCAATGATGATATTTTTTACGGTGATCGTGGTGTTACCGCTCAGTATGGAAAAGTCGGGTTATAGCGCCGATCACATTGGGCTGTTGCTGGCATTTATATCGTTTGTTGCGGTTATTACTGCCCACTTTTTGCCAAGGGTAAACCTGCGCTGGAAAGATAAGGGCACACTGAGTCTGGCGTTTGTATTTTATGCGCTGGGGCATCTGGCTTTTTATGTCGGAGCCAGCGTGTCGGTTCTGGTCTTGGGTGGATTGCTGGCGGGGATGGGATTCGGGCTTTCGATTCCATTGCTGAATCATATGACGGTTGAACGAAGTGACCCCGGCCAGCGCGGTAAAAATTTATCGTATTTTGCCATGGCTATATTTCTGGGCCAGTTCCTGACTTCTTTTGTGGAGCTTGTTTCGGGTCATTTCCTCTATCTGATCGCGGCGTTGGTGGCAGCCTTGTACGGTATTTGTGTCTGGGTGGTGTTTGCTCAACGTTCACCGGCAGCGCCGACAGCATCGTGACGGGCTGCGTGTCAGTGGGTTGTTGTAATCGCCGTGCCAGTGGTTGATGACTTGTTTGTGTTATCGCGACTGCTGTGCCAGCGCCCAGTCGATATGTTGCTGCACCAGCTCACTGACTTGTGGGCGTTTGTTTTCCAGCGCCGCCACCACGTCGAGGCTGGCGGGGGCGTTTCCCAGAGCGACCGCGATATTGCGTAGCCAGTTTTCATGGCCGGTACGACGAATGGGCATGCCTTCGGTTTTTTTCAGGAAGGTTGCCTCATCCCACTGGAACAGTTCCAGCAGGGTGGCCTTGTCGAGCTGGTGGCGGGGGGTGAAGTCGGTTTCCTTGCTGCTATTGCTGAAGCGATTCCAGGGGCAGCCAATCTGGCAGTCGTCACAACCAAAAATACGATTGCCCATGCCTGGGCGCAGCTCTACTGGAATCGGGCCGTCCAGTTCAATGGTGAGATAGGAAATGCAGCGCCGGGCATCCAGTACCTGGGGGCCAACAAAGGCCTGGGTCGGGCAAATATCCAGACAAGCCGTACAGCGGCCGCAATGCTCTTGCGGGTAGGGTGGATCGATGGGCAGGGGCAAGTCGGTCAACAGTTCGCCAAGAAAAAAATACGATCCGGCTTTACGATTGATTAACAGGGTGTTTTTGCCAATCCAGCCCAGCCCGGCTTTGGTGGCTAACGCTCGTTCCATAATCGGGGCGCTGTCAACAAAGGCCCGAAACCCCAGGTTGTCGACTTCTGCTGCCAGTTTTTTTCCCAGTTGGGTTAACCGTTTGCGGATCAGCTTATGGTAATCCCTGCCCAGCGCATAACGGGAAATATAGGCGTTGTTGGGGTTTTGTAACTGTGGGATCAGGTCGACCTGCGGAGCCAGATAATCCATGCGGACACTGATTACCCGCACCGTGCCGGGCATCAGTTTGTCGGGACGCCAGCGCATGTCGTCATGGTCGGCCATATAGTGCATTTCACCGTGATAGCCCTGACTGAGCCACTGTTGCAGTGTGTGACTGTGCTCACTCAGGTCAATATCTGTCACTCCTACTTGCTGGAACCCCAGTTCATTTCCCCAGTCTGTCAACTGTTGGCGCAGCGCATTAAGCGTAGAAGATGGTATAACGTGAGGATTGTCAGACATGATTTCGCTTAGTGGCAAGAGACTGGTTATAATTCGGTCATTTTATCACAGCGACAAATAGCCCTCGGTGTTAATCTTGGAGTCACTCATTATGTTTAATCGCCGCCTTATGATTGTTGTGTGCTGTCGAGGTAGCCTTGATGCTGATCAGAAGCAATGGCGTTGTTCTATTTGCAGGAATCATGGATGAAACGACCAAACAGTATTGTAGATCACCTGCCCGGAGCGCTGTATAGCGCCGAACAGGTAAGAAAACTGGATCAGGCTGTAATGGCAGCCGAAGGTATTCGATCCTTTGAATTAATGGCCCGTGCCGGAGAAGCAGCGTTTGCCTGCTTGCTGGGACGTTGGGGCTCAACAGAATCCGTATGTGTCATCGCCGGTGCCGGTAATAACGGCGGTGACGGTTATGTATTGGCGGCTCTGGCGGCCTTGCATGGTATGGATGTGCATTTGTATACGCTGGGTGATCACGACCAGCTGTCGGAGGCCAGTACCGAAGCCCGGCAAATGGCGCTGGATGCTGGCGTGCTTCCCCGTGCATTTGAAGGGGAACTGGATTTTGACGGTGAACTGATTGTGGATGCCCTGTTGGGTATCGGTTTGAATACTACCGTCGCCGGTTTGTATGCGGATGTGATCTGGGCTGTCAATGGGCACCCGGCCGATGTACTGGCGCTGGATATTCCGTCGGGCCTGGATGCCGATACCGGTGGCGTTATGGGCGTGGCGGTCTACGCCGCCATGACGGTCACGTTTATTGGTGTCAAACGCGGCTTATTGGTGGCCGATGGCCCGGATCTCTGTGGTGAGATTGCTTTTGCGGCTCTGTCGACGGAAAGCGATAGCAGCGGTCGTCTGGTTCCTGATTGTGAACGCATCAGCTGGCACCGCTTGCGGCAATTGAGCCAGCTATTGCCGTTACGTTCCGGTAATACACACAAGGGCCAGTTTGGGCATGTGCTGGTTATCGGCGGTAATCTGGGCATGGCCGGTGCGGTGATAATGGCTTCTGAGGCGGCTGGTCGTTCCGGTGCGGGTTTGGTCAGCTGTGCGACGCGTCCAGAGCATGGCGTTGCAGTGCTGGCACGTCGCCCGGAAGTCATGGTGCACGGGGTTGTTTCTGGTCTGGAACTGGCAAGCTTGCTCGACAGTGCCAGTGTACTGGCCGTTGGTCCGGGGATGGGGCAAGGCAGCTGGGCTGAGTTGATGCTGCAACAGGCATTGAAAAGCGAAAAACCGCTGGTGCTGGATGCGGATGGCTTGAACTTGCTCGCGACACCGGCCTGGTTCCACGAATTTTCCCAGCGTAATGTTGTGCTGACCCCGCATCCCGGAGAAGCGGCGCGCCTGCTGGGGATGGATACCCTGCATGTGCAGCAGAATCGTTTTGCGGCAGCCAGAGCATTGGCGGAGAAATATCAGGCCGTTGTGGTCCTGAAAGGGCGTGGCACTCTGGTGGCGCATCCGGATGGCCGGGTAGCCGTCTGCACCGATGGGAATCCGGGTATGGCCACTGGTGGCATGGGAGATGTATTGACCGGGGTGGTTGCAGCCCTGATCGCCCAGGGGTGTGATGCCTGGCAGGCGGCCCGGTTGGGCGTTTGTCTGCACAGTGCTGCTGCTGATCTGGCGGCAGAAGAAGGAGGGAGTCGTGGTTTGTTGGCCAGTGATTTGTTTCCTTACCTGCGTGCATTGAATAACGACAGTTGAGTGTTTGATGCCCGGATGGTTCGTTGCCATTTACATTGGGAATCGGCGGGTGGGCTGCTACACTTGCCCGCTTTCCGATATCTGAAATACTTCTCTCGAACGAGTTAATGATCGCCGTGACCGATTGTCCCCCTTCTGCCCGAAAGACTTTCACTTGTGAATTACATGGTGAGGCCGCCACACGACAGCTGGCAGCGCGTCTGGCGCCACTGTTGACGGATGGCGGGCTGATCTTTTTGCAAGGGACGCTGGGGGCTGGTAAAACGGCGTTTTGTCGAGGGCTGATTCAGGCGCTGGGCCATACTGGAGCGGTCAAAAGCCCGACCTATACACTGGTCGAAGACTATGATCTGGCCAGTTGCCAGGTCTGTCACTTTGACCTCTATCGTCTGGGTGATCCGGAAGAGCTGGAATTTATGGGCATCCGTGATTATCTCGCTGGTCAGGTGTTGTGTTTGGTGGAGTGGCCCGATAAGGGTCGGGGCGTGTTACCAATAGCGGATCTGGATATTCACTTTGATGACCTGGGTGACTCCCGTCGTCTGAGTTTGCAGGGGCAGACCGAGCGGGCGGTAGCCTGGTTAACGGCGCTGGAGCAAGAGGATGCCGAAGGATGATGGGCATCACCCTCAAGGCAAACCGGGCGACTGTGCTTGGCCACCTGTGTCGTTGTGCTTGTTGGCTGTTGGCGCTGACTGGCAGCGTATTGGTGCAGGCGGATGTACGGGATATCCGGGTCTGGCAATCACCGGACAGCACTCGGCTGGTGTTTGATTTGACCGAGCCATCCGAACACAAGATTTTCCCTCTCAGTTCCCCCAGTCGCGTCGTGATCGATCTGAATGATGCCGAGATGCTATTGGATACTGCTGACATTGACCTGGAAGGAACGGCGGTGGCCAGTATTCGTATCGGCCACCCCAGTAAAAAAGTACTGCGTATTGTGCTCGACCTTGATGAAACGCTGAAACCGAGCAGCTTCCCGTTGCCGCCGAACGATGTGTACGCCAATCACCGGTTGGTGGTTGATCTGAAGCGGCCAGAAACCACCCAGTCACTATCGCCAGTGAAGCCGGTCAAACAGGCGGAGACTTCCGCAGCTGGCCATCGGGATATTATTGTGGCTATCGATGCTGGCCACGGCGGTGAAGATCCGGGGGCTTCCGGGTCGAAAGGTACCCAGGAAAAACATGTGGTACTGGCGATCGCCAAGGAATTACAGGCGCTGTTGAAAAAAGAAGCCGGTTTTACCCCCTTTATGGTACGTACCGGTGATTATTATATTGGCTTGCGGGAACGTACCGAAAAAGCCCGGTCGGCCAACTCGGATTTTCTGGTATCGATTCACGCCGATGCCTTTATGCAGGCCAGCGCCAACGGCAGTTCGGTATATGTCTTGTCGGATCGTGGTGCGACCAGTGAGACAGCCCGCTGGTTGGCAGACAAGGAAAACAACGCCGACCTGGTCGGTGGGATTTCCCTGGAAGATAAAGACGATCACCTGAAAATGACGCTGCTGGATCTGTCGATGACCTATCAGCGTAATTCCAGCAAGCGGATCGGTGCCGATATTCTGGGTTATATGAAAAAAATCTCTTATCTGCATAAACGACAGGTAGAAGAAGCGGCTTTTGTGGTGCTGAAAGCACCGGATATTCCGGCTCTGCTGGTTGAAACCGGCTTTATTTCCAACCCGGAAGAAGAACGTAAACTGGGCACCCGCAAGTATCAGCGCCAGATGGCGACCGCTATTTTTAATGGCATCAAGGACTATTTCAGTGAACATCCACCGAGTGGCACCTTGCTGGAAGCGCAACGGCAGCGTAATCAGGGCAGCGGAGCCCACTCTTATGTGATTCGCAGCGGCGATACCCTGTCGGACCTGGCTATTAAACATGGTGTTGGCCTGAATGAGCTACGCCGCGTTAATGGCCTGAACAGCGATCAGATCCGTATCGGCCAAACCATCAAAATTCCTGGTCTCTGAACTGTCATGCCCAATATCCATTTGCTTTCCCCGCGCCTCACCAACCAGATTGCTGCCGGGGAAGTGGTCGAACGCCCCGCCAATATCGTCAAAGAGCTGGTTGAAAATGCCCTGGATGCCGGTGCCACCCGTATCGATGTGGATGCCGAGCAAGGGGGCGTCAAGTTGTTACGGGTGCGTGACAATGGCGCCGGGATAGAAAAAGACGATCTGTCATTGGCCCTGAGTCGCCACGCGACCAGCAAGATCAATACGCTTGATGACCTGGAAGCTGTGATTACCATGGGGTTTCGCGGAGAAGCACTGGCCTCGATCAGCTCGGTGTCGCGGCTGACGTTAACCTCTCGTTATCAGGAGGCGGCAGAGGCCTGGCAAGTGACTGCAGAAGGCCGGGATATGGTGACACATGTTGCACCGGCGGCGCACCCGCCAGGGACCACGCTGGAAGTTCGGGATCTGTTTTTTAACACGCCGGCGCGGCGCAAGTTTCTACGCACTGAAAAGACCGAATTCTCACACCTGGAAGATCACCTGAAAAAACTGGCCCTGAGCCGTTACGACGTGGCGTTTTGCCTGCGCCATAACAATCGGGTGATTCACCAGTTGCGTGCGGCTGAGCGAGGTGTCGAACAGGAACGCCGGGTGGCGGCCATTCTGTCGCCACAGTTTATTGATAACGCCTTGCATGTGGATACCGAAGCGGCGGGATTGTTGTTGTCGGGCTGGGTGGCGTTGCCGACGTTCTCCCGCTCGCAGGCGGATATGCAATATTTTTACGTCAACGGCCGGGCGGTACGAGACAAGCTGGTGGTGCATGCCATCAAGCAGGCCTATCGCGATGTATTGTTTCATGGTCGTCACCCGGCGTTTGTGCTGTACCTGACACTGGACCCGAAGCTGGTGGATGTGAATGTGCATCCCACCAAGCACGAAGTGCGGTTTCGGGATGGTCGTCTGGTGCATGACTTCCTGTTCCGCACCCTGCATCGGGTGCTGGCGGATGTACGACCCTCTGACCAGTTGCCACCAACCAACGGTGCTGGCCTGGGGGCATCAACTGGCGTGGTATCCACAGATGGTACGGCCCCCGTGGGCGAGGCTGAGACACGTCCGCATGGCCAGCCGACGGCGAGACCAGGGCAGGACAGCGGCGAATTTACCAGCCAGGAACGACTGCCATGGCAAGCACCGGCTGCCAATCCGTATCCGTCGGCTAACTCGTCCTCCGCGCTTGATCCGCGACCATCGACCAACCAGATTGCCAATCAGCTCAGTGCCTATGAAAGCATGAGCAAGCCGTTGCCATTAAGCGCTCAGCCCATGGCGATGCCTGCGGCCGACGATGGTGATCTGCCGCCATTGGGGTTGGCTGTTGCCCAGCTGCATGGCATTTATATTCTGGCGCAGAACAGCGTTGGTCTGGTGCTGGTTGATATGCACGCCGCGCATGAACGCATTACCTATGAGCGGCTGAAAATATCGGTCGATCAACAGCAAGTGGCCAGTCAGCCCTTGCTGGTGCCCGAAACGCTGGCGGTCAGTGAACGGGAAGCGGATATGGCCGAACAGCACGCGGAAGAGTTCCGGCGCCTGGGAGTGGAGCTGGCACGAGTGGGGCCGGAATCGTTGCTGATCCGACAAATCCCCGTGTTACTGCAACAGGCCGTGGTGCCACAATTGGTCACGGATATGTTGGGCGATTTGTTGGAACACGGCACCTCTGACCGCATTCAGGCGCACCGCAACGAAATACTCTCGACAATGGCCTGCCATGGTTCCGTGCGGGCCAACCGTAAACTGACGATTGCCGAAATGAACGCGTTGTTGCGTGATATGGAAGCGACGGAGCGCAGTGGCCAGTGTAATCATGGCCGTCCAACCTGGACCCAGCTCAGCATGACCGAGCTCGACAAACTGTTTCTGAGGGGACGCTAGTGACACACTCGGGATTACCACCCGCCATTTTTCTGATGGGGCCGACTGCGTCTGGCAAGACAGCCCTGGCGCTGGAGCTGGTCAAGCGTTACCCCTGCGATATCATCAGTGTGGATTCGGCGCTGGTGTACAGGGATATGGACATCGGCACCGCCAAACCGGATGCGGCGATGCTGGCCCAGGCACCGCACCGGCTGATCAATCTGTGTGATCCGGCCGAGCCTTATTCTGCCGCCCGTTTTCGCGAGGATGCGCTGCGTGAAATGGCGGATATCAGTGCCCAGGGACGGATTCCGTTGCTGGTGGGCGGCACCATGATGTACTTCAAGTTCCTGCGTGATGGGGCTGCCGACCTGCCGCGCGCGGATGATGTGGTGCGTAGCCAGCTGTTGGCTGAAGCACAGGCACATGGCTGGCCGTGGATGCATGCCCAACTGGCTGACGTTGACCCGGAATCCGCGGCGCGTTTGCAGCCCATGGATCAGCAGCGTATCCAGCGGGCGCTGGAAGTGTATCGGGTATCCGGCAAAACGCTGACCCAATACTGGCAGGAACAACAGACGGAACCGCTGCCCTATCGGGTGGTCAACCTTGCGGTTTGCCCCAACGACCGGGCGCAATTGCATCAGCGTATTGCGTACCGTTTTGAGCAAATGCTGCGCGAAGGTTTTGTGGAAGAGGTGCGGCATCTGTACCAGCGCGGCGATTTGCATACCGGGTTGCCATCGGTCCGGGCTGTGGGGTATCGCCAGGTATGGGACTATCTCGAAGGGCTGTGTGATTATGACAGCATGACGGAACGCGGCATTATTGCCACGCGCCAGCTGGCCAAACGGCAGATTACCTGGCTGCGTGGCTGGCCGGATTTGCACTGGCTTGAGACAGATTCAGCGGATCTGTTGACAAGTGCCTTGAAAATACTCGAGGTGAACGCCATATTTAGCGAGTTGCCCTGAAAAAGCAGCGGACTGGGTTTATTCTATTTTTTGCCGCCGTATATTGGGGGCACCACTCTTTGAGGAGACTATTACAATGTCAAAAGGGCACTCGCTACAAGACCCTTACCTAAATCAGCTCAGGAAAGAGCGTATTCCTGTATCTATTTTTTTGGTTAACGGCATCAAGCTGCAAGGGCAAATCGAATCTTTCGACCAATTTGTGATTTTGTTGAAAAATACCGTCAGCCAAATGGTTTACAAACACGCCATCTCAACCGTTGTGCCATCCCGTAATGTACGGATGCAGCCAATGGAAACCGGTGACGAGTCTGGCGACGATAACTGACAGGACTGGGAGTAGCGTCTAATTGTTTTTTGAGCGCCCACAGAACGGCGGCGAGACAGCCGTTCTGGTGCATATCGATTTCCCGGAAGGTGTCAATCGTGAAGACCTTGCTGAATTTCGGGAACTCGTGATCTCTGCCGGAGCAGATCCGGCCGAACTGGTTACCAGCAAACGTGATGTGCCCGATGCCAAATTCTTTATTGGCAGCGGCAAAGTTGAAGAAATTCACGATCTTGTGCATTTGCACGACTGCGAGCTGGTGATCTTCAATCACTCTCTTTCCCCCAGTCAGGAGCGTAACCTGGAACGCGCCCTGCAGTGCCGTGTGCTTGATCGTACCGGGCTGATTCTGGATATCTTTGCCCAGCGTGCCCGCACCCACGAGGGCAAGCTGCAGGTTGAGCTGGCCCAGTTGCAGTATCAGGCAACCCGGTTGATTCGGGGCTGGACCCACCTGGAGCGACAAAAAGGCGGGATTGGTATGCGCGGGCCGGGTGAAACCCAGCTTGAAACCGACCGGCGTTTGCTGCGAGAGCGGGTAAAAAACATCAACGCCCGTTTGGCCAAGGTGCGCGCACAACGACAACAGGGGCGGCGAGCGCGACAGCGTTCCTCGGTACCAACGGTTGCCATTGTGGGTTATACCAACGCCGGCAAATCGACGCTGTTTAATGCGTTGACGTGTGCAGAGGTGTATGCCGCCGATCAGCTGTTTGCCACTCTGGACCCGACCTTGCGGCGTTTGCCGGTGGATGACATCGGCGAAGTTGTCCTGGCCGATACCGTCGGTTTTATCCGTCACCTGCCGCATAAACTGGTAGAAGCCTTTCAGGCCACATTGCAAGAAGCGGCTGAAGCGGATTTATTGCTGCATGTAATTGATAGTGCAGCGGCAGAGCGGGATGGCAATATCGCTGAGGTTGAATCGGTTCTGACCGAGATCGATGCGATGGAAGTGCCGCAGCTGCGGATCTACAACAAGATCGACTTGCTGGACCGGGCTGAAGCGCGGATTGATCGTGACGAACACGGCAAGCCGGTGGCCATCTGGTTATCTGCAGTCGATCGTAATGGCTTTGAGCTGTTGACCCAGGCAATTGGCGAGCTGCTGGGAGAAGAGCTGCTGGACGACGATATCCTGTTGACTCCGGCGGACGCAAAACTGCGTGCCATACTGTATGACCTGGGTGCTATCCAGCGTGAACACTACGAAGATAACGGTGATATGTTGTTGTCGGTACGTTTGCAGTTGCAAGACTTCAAACGTGCCTTGGCACGGGCAGATATTGCAGAATCGCGGTTCTTGCCAGAGGTTCGTGAAGCCTGGCAGTAACAGGAACGGCTTTGGTCGCAATCCTGGCCAAAAACGTTATCATTGACGATTGAATTTTATGGAACGGGCCCGAATGCCACTCCCGCAGGGAAAGGCGATTACGGCCCGGTTTTTATGTATTGGATGCTTCCTGACTGGAGTTAACTATGGCCTGGAATGAGCCCGGCGGTAAGGGCAATCCCAACGATCCTTGGGGTAATAACAACCGCGGTAATAATAACCGCGGCGGTGGCGGCCAGCCACCTGACCTGGACGAGGCACTCAAGCAGTTGCTCGACAAGCTGAACAGTCTGTTTGGCGGCAAGGGGTCTGGTGGCGGTAACAACAATAACAGCAATGGCAACGGCGGTATCGGTGGCATGCTGGTGATTGCAGGTGCCATTCTGGTGGTGATGCTGGGGTTCAACTCGGTATACACACTGGATGAAACCGAACGTGGTGTCGTGCTGCGTCTGGGTAAATACAGCTCAACCGAAAACCCCGGTTTGCGTTTCAAAATCCCACTGGTCGACCACGTGATACCGGTTAACACCACCGGTGTCCGGGAAGTGGAAGTGAAAGAACGGATGCTGACCGAAGACGAAAACATTGTCGAAATCGAGCTCAGCGTACAGTACCGGGTATCTGACCCAGTGGCCTATGCCCTGCGGGTGGAATCACCGGAGCGTACCTTGGTGGCGGCGGCAGAAAGTGCCTTGCGTCATGCGGTTGGTTCGACAGAAATGGATCAGATCCTGACCATTGGTCGTAATCTGTTGGCAGACCAGGTGCAGATTCGCTTGCAGGATTACCTCGACCGTTATCAAACCGGGATGGTGCTGAACACGGTCAACATCAAGGATGCCCGTCCACCGACCCAGGTAGCGGCGTCCTTTGATGATGTGCAGAAAGCCAAGCAGGACAAGGATCGCTTTATCAGTGAATCCGAAGCCTATGCCAACTCGGTAGTACCAGAAGCCCGTGGTCGTGCCCAGCGTCAGCTGGAAGAAGCATCGGCCTACAAAGAGCAGGTGATTGCCCGTGCCGAAGGTCAGGCCGCCCGTTTTAACGATTTGTTAGCGGAATATCGCAAGGCCCCGAAGGTCATGCGTGAACGTCTGTATATCGATGCCATCTCCGATGTCTACACCCAGTCCAGCAAGGTACTGGTGGATGTTGATGGTGGTAACAACATGATGTATCTGCCATTGGATCAGTTGATGAAGGCCATGCCAGCATCTCAGGCGGCATCCGGTAGTGGTCAATTGACCAGTAGCGATATTTCCCGCCTCACCGATCAGGTGCTGGAAGAAGTACGCTCACGCCAAAGCTCAACTACTACCACTACTCGTCGGGAGGGTCGTTAATGTCTCCGAAAGCCTTTGCCAGCGCCGTGATTGCAGGTGCTGTCCTGCTGCTTGCCAGTCAGGGTTTGTACGTGGTTAACGAAACTGAACGTGCTATCAAGTTGAAATTCCGTGAAATTGTCGATGCGGATATTCAGCCCGGATTGCATTGGAAGGTGCCTTTTATTGAAACCGTCAAGCTGTTTGATGCGCGTGTACTGACGCTGGATTCCAGCTCAGCCCGCTTTCTGACTGCGGGTAAAAAGTACGTGATTGTGGATGCGTTCGCGAAATGGCGCATTGAAGATGTACGGGCTTATTACCAGGCCACTTCCGGTAATCGGATGGAAGCATCGAAACTGCTCTCCAACCTGATGAACAAAGGGCTGCGTGATGAAATCGCTTCCCGCACCATGCACGATGTGGTATCCGGCGAGCGTGACAAGCTGATGACCAAACTGACAGCGCTGCTTAATACAGAAACCCAGGCCGAATTGGGGATTGAAGTATTGGACGTGCGGGTCAAGGCGATCGATTTGCCTGAAGACCTGAGCGAGTCTGTGTATCAACGGATGTCTGCAGAACGTGATCGGGAAGCCCGTGAACATCGTTCACAAGGTCGTGAGCTGGCAGAAGGTATCCAGGCCGATGCCGATCGTCAGAAAACGGTGATTGAGGCAGAAGCCTATCGGGATGCCGAGCGCACACGTGGTGAAGGGGACGCAGAAGCATCGCGTATCTACAACGCCGCGTTCAGCAAGGATCCGGAATTCTATGCGTTTACCCGCAGTCTGAATGCCTATACCGAGACCTTCAATCAGAACGATGTGATTTTGCTCAAGCCTGACAGCACGTTCTTTCGTTACCTGAAAGATCCTTCCGGTAACTGACCGGTTGGCGAGCAAGGCGGCAGGTGTCGGACTCATGGTCATCGCCGTGCAGCTTTGCTAAAATCATCAAAACCGGGCAAAGGCCCGGTTTTTTTGTGAAATAACCAAAGCATCAGGCACTTCGTCCTCCGGCAAGCAGGCTGATAAAGGCTGCACTGGCGTGTCATAAGGTTCAAACCATGACATCCCTGTGGGAACCCTTGGGCCCTTGCCTGATATTGATCCCGGAAAGCCTGGGGCTTTCCTCGATTCCACAATATTGGCGCTACCAGATAACAGGGTAACTGCCGATAGTGACCGAACGGTACGTCTGGCGGAGTTGGTCAGCATTATGCTGCAATCGATACCTCTGGATGTTACCCATTGATATAGGCTGAACAATGACTCTAGCAGATCGCTGGCTACTGCCGGACGGTATTGAAGAAGTCCTGCCGCCTGGCGCGCAGCAGATAGAACACTTACGTCGACGCTTGCTCGACCTGATGGATAGCTGGGGCTACGACCTGGTGACGCCTCCGGTACTGGAATATCTGGATGCACTCCTGACCGGTACTGGCAAGGATCTGGACTTGCGTACCTTCAAGGTGACCGATCAGATTTCCGGCCGCATGATGGGCTTGAGTGCTGATACCACGCCTCAGGTCGCTCGCATCGATGCGCATAGCCTGGCACGAGACGGGATCAGTCGCTTCTGTTATTGCCGGACAATTTTCCATACCCGTGCCCGCTCCCTGCTGGCCAACCGTACGCCAACCCAGATTGGTGCTGAGCTGTTTGGTGAAGCCGGAGTGGCCGCGGATGTGGAAGTACTCAGTATGATGCTGAGTCTATTGACCGCCAGTGGCGTCAAGAACATTCATCTTGATATCGGTAATGTCGGTGTCTACCGTGCCATTGCTGAACAGGCAGAGGTGACGGATGCCCAGCAGACCGAGCTGTTTGATTTGCTCAAGCTGAAATGTGCCAGTGATATCGATGCCTGGGCAGAACGGGAAATTGCCGATAATAACAGCCGTAAGGCACTGCAGTTATTGGCACGTTTGCAAGGTACTCTGAGTGGTCTGGCCAACGGTTTTGACAAGCTGATTGCACTGGTTCCTGGTGTAGCCAGTGAGCTGGAGCATCTGCAGGCGGTCGCCAACCAGGTTCTGGAGCGTTTTCCTGATGTCCCTCTGTATATTGACCTGACCGAATTGCGTGGCTATCAGTATCATACCGGTCTGGTGTTTGGTGCTTATATTCCCGGTTACGGTGATGCCATTGCCCAGGGCGGCCGCTACGATGAAACCGGCAAGGCCTTTGGCCGTGCTCGTCCGGCACGAGGATTCAGCGCAGACTTGCGGGTCCTGGCCCGACTGGGTGACTTTGCCCCGGAACGCAAGCCTCTGGTACTGGCACCGGCTACCGGTGATGCCGCACTCTGGCAGTATGTGAATGAACTAAGGCAGCAGGGGATGCGTGTTATCTCCTGCCGTGAGCAGGATACACCGCAGGCAGATTATTCCCTGCAAATCATCAACGGCCAGTGGCAGCTGGTCCAAGTGCAACCAGCTTAATATTGAGACAGACATGGGTAAAAGTGTTGTAGTTCTCGGCACCCAATGGGGTGACGAAGGTAAAGGGAAAATTGTTGACCTGCTGACTGAAAAAGCAGCGGCCGTTGTGCGTTTCCAGGGTGGCCACAATGCCGGTCACACACTGGTGATTGATGGTGAAAAAACCGCATTGCACCTGATTCCTTCGGGCATTTTGCGTGAAGGCGTTATCTGTGTGGTGGGTAACGGTGTGGTGGTGGCTCCGGATGCCTTGTTGAAAGAAATCCGGGCGCTGGAGCAACGTGGTGTACCGGTTATGGAGCGCTTGCGTTTGTCCCATGCCTGCCCTCTGATTCTGCCTTATCATGCCGCTCTGGATCAGGCCCGTGAGATCAAGCGTGGCAATGCCAAAATCGGCACCACCGGTCGTGGTATTGGCCCTGCCTATGAAGACAAGGTCAGTCGTCGCGGTTTGCGTGTTGACGATCTGTTCCAGCCGGAATTTGCCGACAAGCTGAAAGAAGTAATGGAATACCATAACTTCTCCTTGAAGCACTATTACGGCGTTGAAGAAGTCGACTACGAAGCAACTCTGGCGTCTTGCCTGGAGTGGGCTGCACAGATCAAGGACATTGTGGTTGATGCGGTCGACCTGGTGCATTCTGTGCGCGAATCCGGTGGCGATATCATGTTTGAAGGCGCCCAGGGCACCTTGCTGGATATCGACCACGGTACTTATCCGTTTGTTACTTCGTCCAACACCACTGCCGGTGGCGTGGCGACAGGTTCCGGCGTTGGTCCCTTGTATCTGGACCAGATTCTGGGGATTACCAAGGCGTATACCACCCGTGTCGGGTCTGGCCCGTTTCCAACCGAACTGTTTGATGAGGTTGGTACGCAGCTGGCGACCGTGGGTAAGGAAACCGGTACAACCACTGGCCGTAATCGCCGTTGTGGCTGGTTTGATGCCATGCTGGTAAAACACGCGATCCGGGTGAACTCTATCAATACTATTTGTCTGACCAAGCTCGACGTACTGGATGGTCTTGAAACCATCAAGGTCTGTGTCGGCTACGAAGATGAAAACGGCCAGCGCATGAATGTTCCGGCCAGTGCTGACAAGTTTGCCAAAATCACTCCAGTCTATGAAGAGCTGCCAGGCTGGACTGAGTCCACCTTTGGTGCCAAAGCACTGGAAGACTTGCCAGAGAATGCCCGTGCGTATATCCGTTTTGTAGAAAAAGCCATCAATGCGCCGATTGATATTATTTCTACTGGCCCTGATCGTCTTGAAACGATCGTACTGCGCCACAGCTTCGATATCTGATGAAGTACCTGCGGCTCTGCAAGGTTACGCATAAGTACTTGAGTACTTGCAGAACCGCGTCGCGGGACGCGCTTACCGATGGTAATCACGTCTGCACCCAAGGAAGGGAAGTCCCCGTCACTGCTGTCATTTCGCCGTGGAGCTGCTGGTTTGCCACTACGCCGAACCCGATGATGCAATGCTCTTAGGTTATTTCTATTTATGAATATTGATTTTCCGCTCATCTTGATGATTGCCACGCTGTTTACCGGCATCGTGGCCTTGATCGATAAGTTGTTTCTGGCATCCCGGCGCGTTGCCCGTGCTGATGCAGCAACAGCAGCAGGGAATATGGATGTCGCTGGGAAGGTGGCACAAGAGCCTTTTCTGGTTGAACAGAGCAAGTCGTTTTTCCCGGTACTGGCAATTGTCTTTGTGCTGCGCTCATTTATTGCAGAGCCATTTCAGATTCCATCGGCATCGATGGAGCCTGGTCTGACAGAGGGTGACTTTATTCTGGTCAGCAAATTTCATTATGGACTGAGAATGCCGGTATTCGGCAATACGCTGATCCCTGTTGGCGAGCCGGAGCGGGGGGATGTGATGGTATTTTTCCCACCGGAGGACCCACGTTATTTTATCAAGCGGGTTATCGGCTTGCCGGGGGATCACATCGAGTATCGTGACCGTCAGCTGACCATTAACGGTGAAAAAATACCGACCCGTAACCTGGGAGGCGAGCCGGTTTACCGCCCGGTAAAGTATCTGGCGGAAGAATCGCTGGGTGATCATACGGCTACCGTAAAATGGGTTGTAGGACGGCCGGTAGGCGCTAGTGATCTGGTGGTTTGGGCGGGGCCTGAAGGGGTCTGGGATGTGCCGGAGGGGCATTATTTCATGATGGGTGACAATCGCGGTAACAGCAGCGATGGTCGGGTGTGGGGTTTTGTACCGGAAGAAAATATTGTGGGTAAAGCCGTGGCCGTCTGGATGCACTGGAAAGGCTGGGATGAACTGCCATCATTTGATCGTAATGGCTGGATCCAGTAAGCCTCTGCGGCTGCCGGAAAGCAACGCAAGCTGTGAATAAGCGGGGCCATACTGAGATTGCTGGTGACTATCCTTGTTTGCGGATTGCACCTGGCGGCCAGCAAAAAGGAAAGGTTTATGACCGGTGAAACTGTTTTTCCAGGACGATCAGATGATTGTCAGGTGGTGGTTTAAAAAAGTCCTTGTTCAGGGGTTGCCGTGTGGCAAAACAAGACTACAATGCGCGTCGATTTCATGCGGTTGAGTCTTGATGATATGAACGTAGCTCGTCAACTGAAAGGCATGGCATTTGATCTGGTCGACCGAGTCGTCCCGGTCAAACCGGTTGTACATGCCCCTGATCTGCAAACAGTACTGGATCGTGAATCCCGTCGAATGCATTTGTACTTTTCGCGTAATTGTCCGGCTTCTATCCAGGTGCGACGCCATTGCCTGCGGCTTGGTTTGCGGGTAGTGGAAAAAGACGTTGAGCGTGTTGATGCTTATCGTAATGAGCTGGTCAATGGCGGTGGTATACCTCGGGTTCCTTGCTTGCGTATCGATGGTGAGCAAAACAGCGAATGGCTGTATAGCCCGGATGCGATTCATGGGTATCTGAATCGACGTTACTGAGTCTCGCTGCTTTTCTGTATGCTCTGCTGGCTGGTTATTCTGACCTGCCTGTTCCTCGCGGTCTGCGATATGAGACTGCCCCTCTGCTGTTTGCCATAAACCAGTGAGCCATATGGCTGGCTGTGTGGTGTTGGCTCGTCTTGCCTGTTCTCTGTTGTGATAATCGATCGGCCGTGTTTATGGTATGGATGCTTGCCAGGTCGTGATGCCGTGTCTGTTGTCAGTCCGGTTCGACACTATGAATATGGACTTTGATATGAACTCTGAATGGCGGTTATCCCGGTGAAAATATAGTGATAAAGCAATCTGCTTTTTGTCTTGGGGCGATTATCGCTGTGTTACTGGCCAGTGTGCTGGAACCTGTCAGTTCACAATGGTTGGCGTTTGACCGTAGTGACATTGGCCAAGGTCAGTGGTGGCGCTTGTTAACGTGCCACTGGGTGCATTTATCCTGGCCTCATGCGCTGGGTAATGTGGGTGGGCTGGTGTTGCTGGCTGTGATCGCCGCTGGAACGGTACCAAACAGGGTGTTCGTAGGGTTGTTGCTCTGGTGCAGTGGTGTTGTTGGACTGGGATTGATGCTGTTTGCCGGGGATCTGCAGCGCTATGTGGGTTTGTCCGGGGTGTTGCATGGTATGTTGATGGTGGCTCCATTTGTTGCGCTTGGATATAGCCGCCGTATGGCGATGCTGTTTGCCGGACTGGTGGTACTCAAGGTGGTATGGGAACAATCGCCTTATTACAGCGGTGGAGCGGTGAGTGAGATGATTGGTGGACGAGTGGCAACCGAGGCTCACTTGCTGGGAGGGATCGCCGGTGGCGTCTGGTTGTTGGCTATGGCAGTCTTTAGCCCAATTTTTTGCCGGGATAATGATCATGTCTCAGAATGACGAACAGCAACGGGGTCCTTGGCGCATTGTCAGCGCTCAGACGGTGTATGAAAATCCGTGGATGCGGGTCGACGATCACCAGGTGATTGCACCGACAGGCAAGCCGGGTATTTATGGCACAGTGGCGTTTAAAAATCGTGCGATTGCCATATTGCCTATCGCCGAGAATGGCGATACCTGGTTGATCGGGCAGTACCGCTTTCCTTTGGATCAATACAGTTGGGAATTGCCAATGGGAGGCGGGCCATTGGATGAGTCACCGGAACTGGCTGCTCGACGTGAATTGAAGGAAGAAACTGGTCTGAGCGCTGACGAGTGGCAGCCGCTAGGGTATTTTCATGTCAGTAATTGCATTACCAATGAAGAAGCCTTTGCTTTTCTGGCGCAAGGACTGACGGAGGGTGAGACTTGTTTTGATGATACCGAGCAACTGGATATTCAGCGGCTGCCTTTTGCTGAGGCACTGGCCATGACGCTGGACGGGCGTATCACTGATTTGCTGACGGTTGCGGTGATCCAGCGTGCCAGCCTGATGGGCCTGGCTGGTCGCTGATCGCTGTGGGTGTTTAACAGGATTCTGCAATCGATACACTGGCATCCTGACGAAACTGTGCCGGACTGATATTTTCATGTTTGTGAAATATACGATCGAGCGCCCGTCTGCCAGATAGTCCCAGGGTTACGGCAATTGCATCGATACTGTCATTGCTGCTGGTTAACAGATGCTTGGCTTGTTTTATCCGTACTTGAGTGATCAGTTGTTTTAATGAAGTCGCTTCCTGTTGCAGGTGGCGATTCAGAGTGCGGGTGCTGATATTGAAGTGCTCGGCAATGGTTTGCTGGGTGGCCGAGAAACTGAGCTGGCCATTGATCAGGGCACGTTGGATGTGATTGCAGAGTGAACCCGCCCGGACGAGTTTGCGAAACTGTTTTTCAACTACCTGACGCATCATTTGGGTGATGTTCGGGTTGGTATGGTGTAACCCCAGATCAAGGCTGTCCGGCTGCAGCTCAATGGTACATTGCGAGGCATCAAAGAGTAGTTCGGTTTGCCATTGCTGGCTATAGCGCTGAGCGTAATCCGGCTCCTGCCATGGCAGCAGAATCCGCTCTATGATCAGGCGTGAGCCACATAAATGGCGAAACCAGCTGAGTAGTGTGCTGATCAGTAATTCCATCCGCCAGCGGCAGCTGCCGGTGTCTATGGGTGCCTTCAGGTCGATACGGATACGCAGAGGCCCTTGGCGGGTTCGGGTAACATTGACGACCATGTGTTCCGATAACAACGAGGCAAACTTTTCCAGGTAATACAGAGCTTCGCGTAATGTGTTACTGCATAAAAACAAATGGTGTAACGGGCCGCTGGCTCCGGCGTCGAACCGCAACGGTGGCAAAACACAAAAGTCGTTGCTGTTGTGTGTGGCATGCAGGTGGTTGATATATTCCTTGGCGGTACAGGCATCCAGTATGACAGGCAATTCTGGAGTGCTATGGCCGAGTGGTGGTGGCAGGTGTTCTCTGTGTTGGTGTGGCAAAATCTGCAGTAATGGCATCACTGTCAATGCTGCGAGATAGCCTTGATCCGTCGTCATAGTGTTTGTCTGCTGCCTTACTGCTTGAGTACCGCGATGGGCATCTGGGAGTATTGAGTCGATTGTTTTTCAAATATTGACTTAATTATCAGTAAGTTAGTTTTTATTATCAATCATGAATTTACCAGCAGAATTTTCTGGATGTGATCGATAGGCAGGAAAATAGTCAGTCTGGTCTATAAACATTCAGACTTTTTGGTCTACTGTAACCCGGTTGTTGGTAACGACTGTCAAAGTGAAGATTTCATCAAGGATTAATCAAGGCGTGGCTTTTACAATATACGGTACTGATGGCTGCCACTTGTGCGAAGACGCAGACAAGCTGTTGCAACAGGCTGCCAGCGTGCTGCCGATAACGTATCACTACATCGATATCGCTGATGATGAAACATTGGTGGAGCGTTATGGTATTCGCATACCAGTGATTCGGCATGATAGCTCATCTGATGAGCTTGGTTGGCCATTTGATTTTGAAAATATGCTGTCATGGCTGGCAGTGCATCAATCTCCAGCAAAGGAAGACTGATTTATGCGAATAAAGAATATGATCACAGGAACCGGTGTGTTGTGGGGTCGAACGTCGGTTATTGCTGTGGCTTTGGCTATCGGTTTGTCTGGCTGTGCAACGACGAGCGGTGGGCCGTCATTATCACCCAAGGGTGAAGCGATTTACGATACGCTGGCTTTGGATACACGTTTGCGGACATGGGCCGATAGCTGTACGCATGTCAGCTATCGGGCAGACAAGGCGGCACAGCTGGCGCGTCAGAACTGGTGGAACCGTAATGGCAGTTTGGTGAAAAGTGCAGATTATGGTTTGGCGTATGATCTGGTTACGATAACCGATACACGCCAACCAACCGGTGCTCGACTGGCGATGGCGCTGACCTGGGGAATCGTTGAAGCAGCAGAGCAGGAAGTGGCAGCGGCTCTGGCGGATAAAGAGAATCAGGAAAGCCGATGCCTTGAGGTTCTGGATGCCTTTGATCGGGGGGATCTGGATCTGGCTGATCGTGAGGTAACTTACAAGGCCTTGTTGGAGATGCAGCATCATCGGGATATGAAAGGTGATGCATTATTGCTGAGAGAAGCGGCAGTAGAGAAACAGACCGGCAAGGTGTATGGCCGTTCCTACTATGTTGTCGAAAAGCTGACGCAGCACCTGGCTTGTCCTGGAGCGGAAGTCAGCTTGCTCAGCAGTGCTTGGCCAGATGAGGTCTATCAGGCGCGGTGTGAAGATGCCAGTTTCTTGCTGTTACGTTGTGAGTGGGGCAACTGTCGGGTAGTTAAGTAAGCACCATTCTGCTTGATCCGCTATAAAAAGAAAAAGCCGCTACCGGTTTGTTCCGGTAGCGGCTTTTTTATGACGGAAGGCTGCGCATCAGACAGATTCGCAGTCGTCGTGCATGATTAACGCGCTGCTTCTACGATGCGTTTCATGTCGGTCATATAGCCACGCAGTTCCTGGCCAACCCATTCAACCGGGTGGTTACGGATGGCGTCGTTTACTTCGATCAGGCGAGCGTTATCAACCGAGTTGGTTTTCAGCTTCAGTCCTTTACCAATCACATCGGTGCTGATATGTGGCATGAACTTCTCGCGCAGCAGGGGTACCGCTGCGTGGGAGAACAGGTAGTTACCGTATTCTGCTGTGTCGGAAATAACGACGTTCATTTCGTACAGTTTGCGACGGGCGATGGTGTTGGCGATCAGTGGTGTTTCGTGCAGAGACTCGTAGTAAGCAGACTCTTCAACGATGCCGGACTCAACCATGGTTTCGAAAGCCAGCTCAACACCAGCCTTGATCATGGCAACCAGCATGATGCCGTGGTCGAAGTATTCTTGCTCATCAATTTCAACGTCAGACGCCGGTGCTTTTTCAAAGCCGGTTTCTGCGGTTTCTTCACGCCAGGTCAGCAGGTTTTTGTCGTTGTTGGCCCAGTCTTCCATCATGGTGCGGGAGAACTCGCCAGAAATGATGTCGTCCTGGTGTTTGCGGAACAAGGGACGCATCAGTTCTTTCAGGTCTTCGGCCATATCGAAGGCTTCGATTTTGGCCGGGTTGCTCAGGCGATCCATCATGTTGGTGATGCCGCCATATTTCAGAGCTTCTGTGGTGGTTTCCCAGCCGTACTGGATCAGCTTGGCGGCGTAACCTTCATCTATGCCGTCTTCAACCATTTTTTCGAAGCCCAGAATGGCGCCGGTTTGCAGCATGCCACACAGGATGGTTTGCTCACCCATCAGGTCGGATTTTACTTCGGCAACAAAGGAGGATTCCAGACAACCGGCACGGTGACCGCCAGTACCAGCCGCCCAGGCTTTGGCAATTTCCAGGCCGTCGCCATTCGGATCGTTCTCTGGGTGAACCGCGATCAGCGTCGGGACGCCAAAGCCACGTTTGTATTCTTCACGTACTTCAGAGCCCGGGCACTTGGGTGCAACCATGATGACGGTCAGGTCTTCACGGATTTGCATGCCTTCTTCAACAATGTTGAAACCATGGGAATAGCCCAGGGTAGCCCCTTGTTTCATCAGTGGCATAACAGCAGAAACAACGGCAGTATGCTGTTTGTCTGGAGTCAGGTTCATGACCAGGTCAGCCGTTGGAATCAGCTCTTCATAAGTGCCGACGGTGAAACCGTTGTCGGTGGCGTTTTTCCACGACTGACGTTTTTCTGCAATCGCCGCGGCACGCAGTGTGTAAGACACGTCCAGACCGGAGTCGCGCATGTTCAGACCCTGGTTCAAGCCCTGGGCACCACAACCGATGATGACAATTTTTTTGCCTTTCAGGTAATCGGCTTCGGACTCAAATTCATCACGGTTCATAAAGCGACAGCGGCCCAGTTGGTCCAGCTTTTCGCGCAGGTTCAGAGTGTTAAAGTAGTTGTTGCCCATACCAGTCTTCCTCATTGCAGGGGTGTACAGAATGTCGATGCGGGCATGGTAGGCCAATGCTTACGTTGCGTAAAATGCTATATTTGCGTTGCTGTGTTGCGTTTTGTGCAAAGAGTCGTGAATGCTTGCGGTATTTTTGTTCCGAGTCTGGTCAGTGATTTTTATGAATAGGTAAAACTCCATGGATTACAAAGACTTGCAGTCTTTTATCTGTCTGGCGTCGGTATTGCATTTGGGACGGGCTGCAGAACAGCTGCATATGAGTCCATCGACACTCAGTCGCAGGCTGGCACGAATGGAACAGGAAGTTGGGGTACCTTTGCTGAATCGTGACCGAATGCAGCTGTCGTTAACCCGTGCCGGAGAACGATTTGGCCAACATGCGGAACAGACCCTGTTCTCCTGGCAAACCCTGAGGCATGAAGTCAATGTGGGGGTCAGCAAGCTGTCCGGGCGACTGACGCTGTTTTGCTCGGTGACGGCCAGTTTTACGGTGTTGCCTGATCTGTTATCCCGGTTTCGGGAGCGCTACCCTTGTATTGATCTGAATATACTGACGGGTGATGCGGCGGAATCAATTCCCAGGCTGCGCTCAGGGGAAGCCGATATCGTAGTCGCTGCGCGTCCGGAAACACTGGATCGTGAGTTGTCATTTCGGGCACTGACGTCCAGCCCTCTGCTATTTATAGCACCGAGAAATGTCGCTATTATTCCTGAGTTGGCCAAGCCGGAGCCGGATTGGCAAAAGGTTCCGATGGTGCTATCGACCAGTGGCTTGGGTCGTTCCCGGGTGGATCAGTGGTTTGCTGCCAGATCAATCCAGCCGCATATCTATGCACAGGTGTCGGGTAGCGAGGCTATCGTCAGTATGGTGGCTCTGGGAGTCGGGGTTGGCGTTGTGCCGGAATTGGTGTTGCGCCATAGTCCGATGTCGTCCCGGGTTCGGGTGCTGGCTGTACAGCCGGAGCTGGAATCCTTCCTGATTGGGTTGTGCTCTCACGTTCACCGCTTGAATGATCCACTGATTCAGGCACTCTGGAAGACAGCCTTTGATGGATAACGCATAATAGTGTTTGTCAGGCTGTTTCCGTAACAGACCCGTGCCAGCAAACGGCAGATTCCTTTCGGCAGTGAATATTTCATCATACTGCCAGTGCATGATAAGGCCATTGAATGAAACCAGTTCAGCAACACCCCAATGAAGAAGATCCGTTAAACGAATGCAATAACAAGAGTGACGACTCGCAACGCCACTCTGGCTGGGCCGGTGGTCGGGGCATTTATTTGCTACCTAACCTGTTTACTACAGCTGCCCTGTTTTCCGGTTTTTACGCCATCACCGCGAGTATGAACGGGCACTTTGAAACCGCTGCCGTAGCGATTTTTATTGCCATGATTCTGGATGGGCTGGATGGCCGTGTTGCACGCATGACCAACACCCAAAGTGATTTTGGCGCAGAGTACGACAGTCTGTCCGATATGGTGTCATTTGGTATGGCCCCTGCTCTGGTTGCGTTCAGTTGGGCGTTACAGGATCTGGGTAAAATAGGCTGGCTGGCTGCTTTTGTTTATGTCGCCGGGGCGGCGTTACGGCTGGCTCGTTTCAATACGCAACTGGGCGTTGCCGACAAAAACTTTTTTACGGGGTTGGCCAGTCCCTCTGCTGCTGCAGTGGTTGCCGGAACCGTATGGATGTTTTCGGATGCCGGCGTTAGTGGCGAGTCCGTCGCCTGGTTAATGGCGGTACTGGTACCCGTATCGGGCTTGCTGATGGTCAGTAATGTCCGTTATCACAGCTTCAAGGGACTGGACTTGAAAGGCAAGGTGCCGTTTGTGGCCTTGTTGGCGGTGGTGCTGGTCTTTGTGGTGGTTTCCATCGACCCGGCCAAGGTGCTGTTATTGTTTTTTGTTGGCTATGCCTTGTCGGGACCTGCCTTTGAAGTGTGGGATCGACTAATAAATCGTAAGAACTAGCAACCTTCTGCGACTACTCTATATCAAAGAGATCAACCTTCTTATCAGGGAGTCGCAGCATGATGATATTAAAACCTCGACGTAGCGATCCAAAGCCGTCAGAAATCACCCCCAAAGATACATATCTTAATCGACGCGCCTTTATGGGAGCGTCGATTGGTACTGCCTTAAGTGCTTCTGCCGCGATTTCTGCGGCAACCATGAGTTTGCCAGCTCTGGCATTAACCACCCGAAAAAATCCTGAAACAGCAGGCCCCGGCTGGCTGCAACAGCAAATTGGTGCGGCGAAAGAATCGCCACTCAGTACGACAGATGCCCCCGCCCCTTATAGCGCCATTACCAACTACAATAACTTCTATGAGTTTGGCTACGACAAAGCCGACCCGGCACGGTATGCCAGCAAACTGTCGACAGATCCCTGGTCTGTGGAAATCAGCGGTGCCTGCGAAAATCCAGGAGTCCTGTCGCTGGAAACAATAATGAAGGATATGGAGCTTGAGGAGCGTATCTATCGACTGCGCTGTGTTGAGGCCTGGTCTATGGTAATTCCCTGGATTGGCTTCTCCTTGGCCGATCTGATCAAGCGTTGCAAGCCGCTGTCCAGCGCCCGGTTTGTTGAATTCAAGACCTTGGAAGATCCAAAACAATTCCCTGAGCAGCGCAGCCGTTTTTCAACCATTGACTGGCCGTATCGGGAAGGCCTGCGCATGGATGAAGCCATGAACCCATTAACCATACTCGCCGTTGGATTGTATGGTGAAGTATTGCCAAACCAGAATGGCGCACCATTGAGATTGGTTGTGCCCTGGAAATATGGCTTTAAAAGCATCAAGTCAATCGTCTCGATACGCTTCACTGAAACGCAGCCAGTCACAAGCTGGAATTCATTGGCCCCTAATGAATACGGCTTTTATGCCAACGTAAACCCGGAAGTCGATCACCCTCGCTGGAGTCAGGCCCGTGAGCGCAGGCTGCCTTCTGGTCTGCTATCCGCCAATCGGATCGAAACACAGATGTTTAACGGCTATGCCGATGAAGTTGCCCATTTGTACCGGGGAATGGATTTACAGAAGCTGTATTAAGCACAGGTCCAAAAGAGGGGGGAGAGGTATGGCGTTATCAACACGAGTCTGGCGCGGCTGGCTGGTTCTGATTGCCGGTTTGTTACCACTGGTTTACTTGTTATGGCTGGTGGTTCGGTTGCAGATGGGCGAATGGGATGTATTGGGGCCGGAGCCTGGCCGGGCGATTGTCTTTTTTACCGGTAGCTGGACCTTTAATCTGTTATTGATCGGTCTTGCCATCTCACCCTTACGAAGAATGGGGGTAAAGTGGCCAGCCACTCACCGCCGTATGGTGGGATTGATCACATTTACTTACGCCACCTGTCATCTGCTGGCTTACTCCGCCTTCTTGCTGGAATGGCATTGGCAGGAAATAGCGACTGAGCTGGTAAAGCGCCCTTACCTGACATTGGGAATGCTGGCCTGGTTACTGCTATTGCCATTGGCCGTGACGTCTCACAGCTATTGGCAGCGACGCCTTCGTCAGCGCTGGAAGCAGTTGCATACATTGGTTTATGCGATTGCTGTACTTGCCGCGATTCACTATTTACTGCAAATCCGATCCAACTGGCTTGAGCCCGTTCTCTACAGTGTCTTTGTGGCGTTGTTATTGGCTGAGCGTTTATGGCGGAAACAGTGGAAAAAGCCGTTGGCCCGGACTCGGGTAGCGTAGCAACGGGTATTACAATGCTGAATTATTGAAAATGACCGCTAATTGTCATCAAAGTGAAAAGAATAGTTGACGGCAATATGGATATCCCTATACTGCGCGCCTCCCTACTGCTGATGCAGCAGGGAATGGGGCAAGACTCATCGTTATTGGATGAATCAGCTTCAGTTCTGGTTTGGCAATCTATCCTTTGGGTCTGAATCGCCAATCAGAAAAAACGGATTTAAGGGTTGAATTACTGATTTATCAGTGTATTATTCGCCACCTTGATTCGGGAAGTGGTCAG
>NZ_JAUORS010000011.1:0-131712 GCF_030548165.1 Oceanobacter sp. 5_MG-2023
GCGGCGATTGGTTCACAACATACCCGGGAGCGCGGCGATTGGTTCACAACATACCCGGGAGCGCGGCGATTGGTTCATAACATACCTGGGAGCGCGGGCGGCCCGCCCGCATTAGCACTGCTCCAGCGCCAATCCTCCGCGTTTTTCACCAACCCCGCTTTCACCGGGTTCTGATGGATATACTCAATTGCCCGCTGAAAATGCGCTTCGTTGCGTATATATCGATCCCAATAATCCGGTTGCCATATCGATGGCGGCGAACCCGTCAGCAACGCCGAGATCTTCTTGCCAGTATAAGACTTCCAGCTATGCACGATGCGAGACAGCGACTCACCGTTCAATACCCGTATCAGCAGATGCACATGATTGGGCATCACCACCCAGGCAATCAGCTGATAGCGCGTCCCATGAAAGTAGAACCAATTCTCCACCACCAATGCAGCAACCTCGGGGATAGCCAGCCAGCAATGACCGTAACCGGCATCCATGGCTTGCTCGGTGTGTTGTCGTCGTTGAGTGTCTGGCAAATCCCTGAGCCGGTCGATAACAGCCTTCGGTAAGGCATCGTTAAGACGGTAGGTAATGACCTGAAACTCAGCGCCGTCGATATGAGGCAAATAGCCTCGGCTGTGAATTCCTTTCTGCGTGTGATTGCTCATGGCTTCCTGCCTTGAAGACGCTGCCGAACCAGGTACCGACAGCCAGATAGTTGTGATGCGGACGAGCCGTCCGCGCTCCCGGACAAGGGGCGCTTGCATTTTTAGCCGCGTCCATTTACTCAGTCCTCGAACGGCTTTTTACCATAGTCCGCGTGTGCCATTCCATTCTGACCCGGGACGTTCCATAGGATAAAGCGGACGAGCCGTCCGCGCTCCCATGATTTGATGAGCGGCATAGTGTTAACCCGGGAGCGCTGCGTACACCTGGGAGCGCGGCGGTTTATTCACAACATACCCGGGAGCGCGGCGATTGTTCCTTGTACATCTGGGAGCGCGGGCGGCCCGCCCGCTATTCAGCCTTGCCATTGCCAGGGTTCTTCTCCTCGCTGGTAGATCGCTTGGGCGGCTCGTTCAGACAAGTGTTGGAACAAATCGAGTTCCCAGCGGGATACGTGGAACTCACCTAACGTGCGTTGGACTTCATATTGAAAGACTTTGGGTTCGATTTGATTGGCAAAGCGCCAGGTGTCGATAATGATCTCGTGACGGCGGCGTAAAAATTCCGGCGCAGGAATCTTGTCTCTCTTGGCATTGTTGACCTTTTCGTCAGACGGCAGCAGGTTCCATAAATCGTTGTTGTGCCAGAGTGAGAAGGGCAGCACATGGTCCACATCCATACGACTCATATTGAGAGGAGTATCGCTCCAGACACAGGTCAGATCTGTTGCTTCTGCATACAGACGACGGGCCAGGCCTTGTTCTCTCTTGGGATCTTCATCTTGTACCAGCAGAGGCAGTACCACGCCGCGATGGATAGTTGGATCACTGCGTTTTGCAAAGTTTTCACACAGTTCCGACCAGCGTAGCAGGAGGGAGTCTCGTATCCAGTAGCCCGACAGGCAGAATTCTCGCCATAGATCGACTTCCAGCAATACCAGCTTGCGGGTTTTGTCGTAGCAGAACATATCCCCTTGGGCGGCATGGCGGACTGGCCCGTCGATCAGGGTACGAGCCATGATCGCGAGTGTTTTATTCAGCTGTTTCACGATGGGGACTGGCAGGTTGTCTTTTTTCCAACCCAGGATAAACAGGCTGTAGGTGACGGTCGGATCTGTGCCGTAATTGGTTTGGCAAAGTTGGATCAGATGGCCCAGAGCAGTGCGGAAAGCCGGTGGTCGAGTACTGCCGGGGTGATCATTATTGCTTTGGGGGATATGCACTGGCGAGGCGATCAGAGGCCAGTAATAACGTAGCCAGCACTCTGCCAAGGCCCGCACCGGCATGCCGATAAAACCACTCGAGAGCCAGGAGACGGCACTGGCATCACGATCAGACATATCACAGAAGGCGCGTAACAAGGCCAATTTATAACTGGCGACCTTCTTGTCGTGTTTGAGTACTGCTTCTATCTGTCCAGATACATGCTCTTTTAACTCCATCATGGTTCCGGTGGAACCCTCGAAGAGATATAGCTCCTGAGTTGTTGGCCACATAACCGGAGGATGTGGCCTGCAGAAAAAGATACTGGAACACCAGAAACTGGCCATGTAGGATGCGCAGCTAACTCATTTTGCACTCGAGAGTCATGGCTTTAAATATAGCTTTGCCTGACAAACGGTGTTCGACAGTCATGATTGCCACAGTTATTCAATTTTATTAAATACTGCTCACCCTGTGAAAATATTATATTGTTTGTGTATAGTTACGAACAAATATCATTTGTTCGTAACTATACACAAACAGCACTTTCCGGGGGCGATGCATGAGTTCTTCTCTTTTGACTGAGTATACTCACAAATTTCCAGCCGTTCGGGGTACCCAGGCCTGTCGTCCATGCTACATTGCGATGTGCCCAATGCGTCTTATTCCCAAACTATTTGTGTTTGATGAAGAGGTCGTTCCCCCAGAGTTAAGAGCTCAGCGTCGTCTGAACGAGACACGTATCCCAGATATCGCTAACTACCTGATTGAAAATCAGGAAAGTTATACCTTGTCAGCCATTACGGCTTCAGTGGATGGCCCAGTAGAATTTGAGCCGCTTGCTGACACTGGTCCGGCAATGAACCTTGGGCTCTTGACCATTGCGATGGACACTCAGATTCTGGTCAATGATGGTCAACATCGCCGTAAAGCAATTGAACAAGCGGTCAAAGAAGCCCATGAATTGGGTTATGACAATATTCCTGTCCTGTTCTTCGTTGATGAAGGATTGAAGCGCAGTCAGCAGATGTTTGCTGACTTGAACAAACATGCTGTGCGCCCATCAGATTCGTTAAGTACGCTGTATGACCATCGCGAATCGGCATCTGCATTGGCCCGCTACGTTTACGATCAGGTCCCCTGCTTCAAAGCACTTACGGATGTGGAGCAAACCAGTCTCTCCAAGCGCAGTAGCAAATTATTTACTCTAAGTGCTATCAAGCAAGCTTCAAAAGGACTGCTCGGCAAAGGCACAAAAGAGACAATTTACGATGAAGAAATGCAGCTTGCTGCCGATTTCTGGAATCAGGTTTGTAACAATATGCCAGACTGGCAGAGTGCCTTGGAGCGTAAGATTTCAACCTCTGAATTACGCGAACAGTATGTTCATGCTCATGGCATTGGCTTGTCAGCTCTTGGCTTCGCAGGCTCAGATCTTTTACGTCAGCGTCCGGGTGATTGGAAAGAAGCACTGATAGCGTTAAAAGATATCGACTGGAGTCGCTCGAATATCAGTTTGTGGCGAGGCCGGGCGATGGACGCCCACGGCAAACTGAGCAAAACCCGAAATAACACCGTTCTTACAGCGAATGTCATTCGTCAGGCACTCGGCCTGTCTCTTTGCGCTGAAGACCAAGCAATAGAAGACCAATTGAACTCATGAGTCAGCAAGAACCTCTATTCCCCAGCATGGACGAAATGCTGGAAGCCCAGGAATTCGCGGGACGCCCAGCACTAGACCTGATTCAGGAAATCCAGCACCTGTACTTGGAAAATGATAAGCCTTGGGTCATCGGTTTCAGTGGCGGCAAAGACAGTACAACGGTCTTGTCTCTGGTTTATGTTGCGTTGACCCGGCTTCCCAGGAAGCAACGTCATAAGCATATCTACGTTATTTCTTCCGACACTCTGGTTGAAACGCCCTTAGTTGTGGATATGGTCAATAGCGTTATCGAGACCATCAACGAAAATGCCAAAGTACTCAACCTGCCAATGAGTGCTCATGTTGTTTATCCAGCCTGGAATGAAACCTTTTGGGCCAATCTGCTAGGGAAAGGCTATCCTGCTCCGACGCAAAATTTCCGTTGGTGTACGGAACGAATGAAAATTGACCCGGTTAGCGAGTTCATCAAAGATAAAGTTGCCCGCTTTGGTGAAGTTATTGTTGTGCTAGGGGCTCGTAGCCAGGAAAGCTCTTCCCGTGCGCAAGTGATCGCGAAACACAAGATTGAGGGTTCATCTCTTTCCCGTCATACGTCATTGCCTGGAGCATTTACCTACATGCCCATCGAAGACTGGACCTTTGATGAGGTATGGATGTATTTGCTGGGTGCTCCCGCGCCATGGGGAGGCGATCATTTCGAACTGTTCGATCTGTACAAGGATTCCAGCGCAGGGGAATGCCCGCTGGTAATTGATACCAAAACGCCATCCTGTGGTAACTCTCGCTTTGGCTGCTGGACCTGTACTGTTGTTACCAAAGACCGAGCGATTGAAGGCCTGATTGATTCCGGTGAAACTTGGTTATTACGTCTCAAAGAATTCCGTAACGAGCTGTATGAAACGACCTTGCCTGAGAACAAGGATCAGGTACGTAATTACAAGCGTCGTACCGGCCGGGTGCAATATGCACGTGGCAGCGTCGAAAGTGATGACTTTAACGAAGTCAAAACCATTCCCGGCCCATACTACCTGTGGAAACGCAAAGAGTGGCTCAAAGAACTGTTAACCATTGAAAAGAGTCTCAAGGATGCAGGTAAACACATTGAACTGATTCGTCCGGAAGAACTGCATGCGATCCGCAAGGAGTGGATGTTTGACCCGAATGAACCAGATTGGTCTGATGAGTTGCCGGCCATTTATCGCGCTGTGTATGACAAAGATCTTGATTGGGTTGAGCACGATGCGGGCGCTTTCTCACAAGCCGATGCTGAGCTACTCCAAAGCCTGAGTCGAGAACATGGTGTTCCGGCAGAATTGGTAATGAAATTGCTGGAACTGGAGCTGTCGATGGATGGCTTGAGTCGCCGCCAAGGCCTGTTCGGAAAAATTGAAAGCCTGCTGAAAAACGATTGGGGCACACTGGAAGAGATCCATGCGGCCAAGGAAAATGCAGCTCATTCCTCTGAACTGAAAAAACGTTTGAAAAAAGAACTCAAAGAGCAGACAGCCGATCAACAAATCAAATCCATTTACGACGAGCAATTAAAAGCCCTTGCTGCAGAGTATGAGGGCCTGAAAGCATGATTCTCAAAAACTTGTCTCTACAAGATTTCGGTGTATTTGGCGGCCCCTACGATCAAAATAAAATCAGCCTCGAACCTCGGGTCAAGTACGGTCGCCGCCGTCCGATTATTCTGTTTGGTGGGCTCAATGGTGCTGGTAAAACTACCACGCTAACGGCCGTTCGCCTGGCGCTGTATGGTAAACAAAGCCTGGGCCGAGCAGTATCCACTCAGGTGTATCACCAGTTTCTGGTCGACTCTATTCATCGCCCCAAAAATCAATTACTGAAACCAATTGCGGCCGGGGTTCGGCTGGATTTCAATTTTGGTCGTCAGGGCGAAGTGGTTGATTACACGGTAAAACGTAGCTGGTCGGTAAGAGGCAACAGTGTTTATGAGCAGGTCGAGATTTACCAGAATGGTGAGTTCATCAAAGGCCTGACCGAACAACAGAAACAGGCATTTCTGAACGAACTGATTCCCATTGGTGTTGCTGACCTGTTCTTCTTTGATGGTGAAAAAATTGCTGAATTAGCGGAAGATGACAACAACCACGCACTGGCGGATGCCATTAACCGCTTGTTGGGGTTGGATATAATCGACCGCCTGAGGGCCGATCTCGGTGTCTATCTACGCGGCCAGAAGCGCGACAAGTTACCGTCTGATATTCAGAAAGAAATAGAACAACTGGAAGTTTCGTATCAGGAAGCTTACAACCGCTATCAGTCGCAATTGTCTGAAATCGAAAATACCCGTATCCAGACTACAGAGCTACAGGTTAAAAAAGAGCAGCTGACGCAAAGTGTCAACGACCTGGGTGGCGCTTGGGCAGCATCTCGTTCCGGGCACGAAGAACAAGAACAGGAACTGCGCAAACGTCGCACGGAGTTGCAAACCAGCATCAGAAATCTGTTGGCTGACGCTGCTCCCTTGAGCCTTGCAAAAATGCAGCTGGAAACTCTACTGAATCAGTTGCAAGAAGAACAGCAAACCAAGAAACAACGGCTGCTTAATGTTGAGCTGCGCAAACAGTTAAAGAAGATCCAACAGTCGCTGATCAATTCTCTGGGGAATCAGCACCTTGTAGCCATCGAAGATTCCATCAACAACAGTTTGCCGCCCAAGCCCGACAATAGCAGCGAGATTACCCATGACATCTCGGATACAGCATTCAACCGTATTCAGTATCTGTTGACGGAAACTGTGCCACAGCAACAGGCTAAAGTGAAAGAACTGGCAGCGGAGCTGGAGCAAGTAGAAGATGAACTGGCCAATGTGGGAATCAATATCGCCCGTGCACCCGATGAGCGTCGTATTGCGACCACGGTCAAAGAGCTGGGTGAGGTAGAAAACACGCTGGGCCAATTGCAGGTTCTGAAAGAGCAGCAACTTGAAGACGCAAAGCGCAGCCTGCGTGAAGCAATGGATCGTCTGCGCCGACTGCGAGACCGGGAAAAAGACTACAGTAATTACTACAACCTGAATCAGGCTGTGATGTTGGCAGATAGTACTCGTGGATTGCTGGAAGATTTTTCTTCAGCGACGCGGGCCAGCCGTATCAAATTACTGGAACAAGAGTTTATCAAGTCATTTGCCAAGCTCGCACGCAAAGAAGACCTGTTGATAACTGCCAGAATTCACCCGGAGACCTACGCAGTCACCTTGGTGGATAGCCATGGCCATGCCATCGACAAGAAGAAGCTTTCTGCGGGTGAAAAGCAGATCTACGCTATTGCTATGCTGGAAGCGCTGGGTCGTACATCCGGTCGTAACCTACCCATTATTATCGATACTCCGCTGGGTAGACTGGACTCACATCACCGTGAAAACCTAGTGAAAAACTATTTCCCGACAGCTAGCCATCAGGTGCTGATTTTGTCGACGGATACTGAAGTCGATGAAGATTTCTATAAAGAGCTGTCACCAGAAATTTCTCATGCGTTTGAAGTGGAATACGATCCTGAGACAGGTCGCTCCAATTACAACGAGGGGTATTTCTGGCGCTAGTCACCAGAATGCCTGACACGTCATCGATTAACAGAAAACAAGAGTTCGTTATGCTGCCGCAAAAAATGAAAATCTCTGACAAGGCCTTTAACTCACTGCGCCGTTTGCAAAATAACACCGGCTTGACGGTGAATATTGGGGCTCGGCTGGCATTTTTTGCATCTATTGAACGTGGGTTTACTTGGGACGGGGGGGATATTGAGCTCAAACAACGCGAGCTTGATAAGTACACCTGGCTGGGTGAACACGGCGATCTGGTAGAGATGCTGCTAAAACAGAAGTACCCCAATCTTGAAGCAAAGGATTACTACAAGGCCTGGGGTAGTCATGTGGATGACGGGGCGTTGGTGATGGAGACTAGCAACTCAGTATCCAGCCTGGTACAACGCTTGTGAAGCAACTTTTTAGAATAGTGACTCCCTGTAAGAAATTATATTCGCTACTAACTCTTTTATATTTGTTGTCGAAAAGAACCAAGAATCACTTATGTTGTTTAATAGTATATAAGTTCTATATCTGTCAATTACCAAGCTCGCTGTTAGCTCGGTTTTATGGAAGAATCCAGAGTCGGAAGACCTAATATCGTATGGGATGAAAATAATTTTCTTTGCATCTTTTAGTTGAGGTAGTGGCTCAATTATTTTTCTTGGCTCTTCCTGTTTTTTAATCCAGTCTTTTCCTGAAGCGCATTGGCCAATATATACATCTATTTTTGACTTGTTTATGTCATTTTTAAATGGTATCCAAGCGACAATATCCAGCCCTCCATCGCCATTGTCCGTTGGGTTGTAGTCAGTTTCATCAAAAATATGTTTGATACCAAGGTCTTTTGAAAGTTTCTCGATTTTTGCGAATTTACTACCTTGATATCTAGGAGATGAGAGGGAGGATTTTCCAAATATATGAACTTGCGCTATGACTGGCAGATAGTTTTTCATAGCTTTCGCACAAATCAATTCATAGGTGGAGGTTAGTTTGTCAGGAGTTTCAAATTTATCTAACATCGAACAAGCAAGTAGAAAAATATATGATTTTGCTTTTGTTGATAAATTCTTTTTAAGTTGAATGCTATTTCCTTTTATTGTGAAAGGATAGCCCATTCCATATAGGCTGTTTCGATTTTTTAATATGGAGAACCAAGATTCTATTCTTTCATCCCACTTGTCTGAAACATCAGCAAAATATCTACCTCCTTGGGTCATTTCTGAAAAACAATTTTCATCATCAGTGATGATTTCCATTTCTTCATTTGAGTCAATATTCAGGTCAACATCTTTTTGAAAACGATATTTTATGTCAGATAGAGTTACTATATCTCCTGAGTTTACTAATGCTATTACTTCAACAAAGTCGCAGTAATAGTGTTCATAACGATAGGAAATTCCACTCCCTTTGGGTGGGTTTATATCTCCCTTGAACATATTAGAACTCCTCGTCATTTTCCTTGGCTTTGATGGAATCCCTCATTGTTTTGCAGAGGTTGAATAGATCTTTTAAGGTTGAAAGATCATCGTTATTGTGCCTCTCAATTTTATGTATGTAGCTATGCGCGCGTTCAAGAATATTAAGTGATGTTTTCAGGTCTGATGAAAATGTAACAGATGTTTGATTGATATAGCCCGAAGCTTCTTCCAATGAATTTGTATCAAGTATTACCTCTTTGGCGTTCTCATCTCCCAATATATCATCGAGTGTAGCGAGACTTTTGCTATCACCCTTAACCATTGTCCGGTTGAATTCATTTTTTTCAAAAAACCAAGCTGTTAATATATTGAGATTTTTAATGCTTATATTTAAAGTCGGACGAACTGAATTTGTATCTACATTTATGAATTTTCTGATATTTTCCCTTCGAATAGAGTCAACGAAATAGTTAAAATGAATAGTGGTTTCATCAAGATTCCTGATATGAAAGAAATTTCTATCTCTGATTTCTTCGTAAACAGCATATGCAGCAAGTAAATTTTTCACATAATCTGACCTGCTACCAATTTTCCTGGCCAGATCTCTTGCAACCTCTGAGAGGGGTTCACCTGCTTGATCTCCAGCCAGTTTCTTGAGGTATTTCGCTTTCGCTAAAACTCCCCAGGTCTTCACACCTGTTACATGTCTATACCCAAGATACTGTTCGATTTTAGTTCTATCGTTAAAAAAAATACATGGTATTTCAGATGGGATATACTTTGCTGTATCAACGACTTCTTTGACTCTTCGTTGATGTATTTCTGCAATTTTAAAATTGTTTAAAACTTTTACACTAGCTAATCGTCTATTGCCTTCAATAACTACATTTTTTCCATTTTCTACTACAACTAAAAGAGCCTCGCCGACGAAGAAATCATTTTCAGAAATAGCGGCCATGAGCTCAATTAACGACGCATCTTCCAACATCCAGTTGATGATTCTTTTTTCATTTCTTTCAATTGAAACGAGAGAGTCTGGTAATCGAGGATTCTCTAAATCCAGAGTTAAATCATCAACTGAAATAAATTGAAATTCGTTGGGCATTTGATCTTTTTTATTCATCATGATTTTTCAAACCTATTTTTCAGTTTGCGATATTTCTATATTTCATTCTACAAGAATCGGCTGATATTCAAAAAATAAAAGGTTTTAGTTATAAACGCTGAGATAAGTCAGCCACCTTCACAATTTTGGCTCCATGTACTGCATTGCCATGTGTATCCAGATGCAGCCCCACCGAAATACACTCGCCTTTTTGTAGCATCGATAATTGCTTTATCCACATTTTTCGATTGGTTCCTGCAATTGATTGTTCCAGTAGTTTGGCATAGGTCTGGGTCTCGGTATCTGCGGGTGCAAAGAACAGTTTATGACCCGCCTGGAATATACGATCCTGTTCTTCTCTGCTGAGCATGCTGAGCGTTTGGGTCGCCAGAATTAACGATAAGCCATATTTGCGGCCTTCTGTCAGCATTTTTCCCAATGGGCTTTCTAGGCTGTGGTCGAGGTTTTGTACCTCGTCCAGCACGATGGGCAACGGACTGTTTTTATCGCCGTTGGCACAGGCGTAGGCGTATAAATCCCAGAGGATAAATTCGGTGGCGATTTGCATGATGTCTTTCGAGAAAGACGCCAGCTGCACCACGTTTACATCAGAATCCGGGTTGTTGAAAATCTCTGCCCAGCTCTGGCTCTCTTTATTGTCGAACAGGTTGGACTTCACCATGGTTGAGAGTTTGTTGGCTAAAGACTCACCGGTTTTACCTTCTTCATACAAGTCATCCAGCATACAGGTGAAGTTATAGCTGGAGCCGTGACGAGCCACGCCGCTTTCAATCACATTGGTCAGTGTCGCCAGTTGCTGTTCACCAATGGTGGAATACACCTGGTTGAATACCGAGGCGATACGGGCCGCAATGATGTGATCTTTCTCTTCCAGCTCAACGCCACCGAAATCCTGAGATTGCTTACGGAAGGGGGAGATGCCTAATGGAGTTTGGGCCAGGAATGAGGACTTTGGCTTAACAAACTTATTAAATTCAGGCTCCAAGTGATTCGGTAGAAAACCATTGGTGTAGTCGATGATCAGTGATTTGACCTTCGCTTTGGCCAATTCCATCAACAGGCCTTGAATACAGTAGGTTTTTCCCTGACCAGAACGACCGAATACAATCAGATGGCGGTTGGCTAACTGAGGGTGGCCGTATTCCCAATAAACCTGCCCACTGCTGCCTTGGTCTGCGCCAATCAAAACCCGAATGTTGGTGAAATCCTGTTGCGGCGTTTCCGCAGGAGAGTAGGAGGGTTCTTTTTCCTGTGGGGTGTCTACAACCGATTGTTCTTGCTCGCTGACAACGTGGGATTCTGGTAGGTTTTCCTGATCTTGCTCTACTGTCGGTTTAATGGGTTTCAGGAAGTAGTTTTCAGGAATATTCAGAGACTTACCGGTAAGAATCTGCTGCTGAAGATCACGCAATGGCGTATGAATCAGTTCATAACGACGGCCAGAAGGGATTTCGATTTGTAGAATATCTTCTTCTTCGGCGTAGTCTTCTTTGAAGCCATCAATCATGGCTACAACTAATCCTGCTGGATAGTTACTCAGGCTGGCGATATGGTAATTACCTTCCAGCCACGCTTCTCGGTGGTTCAGTACGCCATCGAAAAAATCATCGTTGAATACTTTATAGAGTTGGTATTTTTCAATTTGGAGCAGCACCTGACGTACAAACAAACCACGGTACAAACGCCCGCCCAGGTTCTGTTGGCCAAGCATTTCTTCCATATAACTTTTCAACTCACTAGCTTGTTTTCGGGCCTTTTTAAAATCAGTATGGGAACCTGCTTTAGCTTCCACCGGCAATAAATACAGTTGGCCGTCTTTGAAGCCTGCGAACAAAATATCGTCGGAGATAGCACCTTTCTTAATGGCCAGATTATGGCGGGAGAAATCCGAATCGCTCATGGCTAAACCGATATTACCGGAGACTCGGATCATTTCGGCAACCGATAACGGTACCCAACAAATATTGGACTGTGACAACATCGCTGCAACTACTTTGTAGGAAGCAATCACTCCTTCTTTAGCCAATTTTTCGGTGTCAGGGTCGTTAACCATTTTTAGAAGCCAATCGCCGTTAAAGGCATTAAACTCGCGAATCAGGCTTTCACCATGAGTACCTAATACACTGCGATACAGCTGTGCCTGTTTGGTGACTGTGATGGCATCGTACCCAGCAGAGCTGGTGTATTGGTCGGAGTAATGGATCAGGATTGTATCCTTATCTGTGCTTTGGAAGAAATCCAGCGTCACTTTGGGGTCAATCACCGTTACCCATACAGAATTGTCATAAGCGCACTTGAGCTGCTTTTTCACATCATCACTGATCGCCAGGCTAATAGCAGAGTGCTCGTGGTAGGGATTATTACTGAGTCGGCTCGGTCGCCACAACGCCCCAACCAAGCGGGCGATTTGTAGATGAGGTTTGTCTGAGTAATCCACACCTTTCAGACCAAAGGCGGTGAAGTAAGCACCATGTTCACTGCGGGACGATTCGCCATTTAACAGGCCACCACAGGCAATACTGGATAAGTGTTCGTCTATGTTGTTGTCACGTGCATCTACGACTTGGTTATTACGGAAAAAACTCAAGTGCGCGTAGGCTTGTTCAACAACCCGGTCGTTACGGAATTTACTGAAAGTTAGTCGAGTACGTAACACATCGATAATGGTATCTGTATTGCGCCTGGCGATGCCTTTATCGAGATGATAGTGCGCCTTGATGTCATCGTAGGTGGCCATCTCGGCAAAGAGGTCGAACTCAGTTTCAACTTCATCGTCATCGTAGAGGTTTACGTGAATATGGCGACCATCTTCAAGGTAATCCATGTAATACGCCAGGATTCCCAGGAATAACTCGTTGTTTTCGGCATTGTTTATTGAGTTGATCAGTACCGGGGCGCTGTTGACAGTCTCGAACAGCTGAGTAAAGGTTTCTGTGAATTCCTTAATTTTGTGCGTTACTAGCTTGCTGATGTATTCAAAACTGCTGTCTTCTTTAGGGACAATTTCCAGCCAAAAGGGGTTTTCATTGACAGTTTTGGTATAGCTGTAGCCCTGTTGGTCATCGTACAGAAAAGGGATCAAGCCGCGTGCATTAAGACGTTTTAATGTGACTGGGGCTAATTTTTCAAAACTACGCTCGTCACCATCCGCGACAATCGCTTCTATCAGGTGTAGATAATAAGACAGAACCAGAGGATGAAAAGGAGTCAGGTATTGTCGGTTTTTTCCAGATTCGCTGTCTCGCAACGTAGCCAAACCAAGTTTCATGACAAATCTGGCGGTAGAGTCGAGTGTTTTTCCGATGGCTAACGACTGAAGGTAGTCTAGATAGGATTGAACGTAGTTCTTTGCCAGATCCACCAGGGTTGGCCCCCAGCTTTCCAATGATGGCGTTGTTCTGATTTTGCCGCGTTTAAAATATTGCAAAAATGCAGTATAGCTATCATGCAAGGAATTTAACTGGAATCCTTGAAGAAAGCTGGCATTCACCCCTTTACTCAGCTCTCCATTCCATTGAACAAACTCTTGTTCTATAAAAGCCCACTCTGCAGCCAATAGCTGTTGGCGTAGAAAGCCTTGTTTGGTCTCTTGATTATCCAATACGACAGAGCCTTTACTGCTTTTATATGTAGCGTAGTAGTCGTCGCAGAACAACCGACGAGTACGACTGGTGTCCATTAATAGAGGTAGGGTCAATTTGCCGTGGGGGGATTCCCCTTCTACTTGTATCTGTAGGGAAGTAGGGCCGCTTTTCAGATAAAAACAAACTTCATCGGAGTCATCGTAGAGCTGCTGATAATCGAGAGTCCCAACAGCAGTAACATCGACACCTTCACCACTATCCATTAAGGCTTGTGTACTCTGAAGCTCTGGATTGACGACTAGTGTTTGTTGTTCTGACTGCAGTATTAATGCTTCTTTTGGGCGGTTAATGAGAAACTGACTTGTTATATCTTCAAAATAGAACAAGCCTGCAGGTAGTACGACACAATGAAATTTGAACTGTTCACTACTCAGCTCTCGCATAACTCGAATAGAGAAAAATTGTGGCTTTTGCATCATCGCCCCGGCAATCGTGAGAGTAGTTTTATTGCCGCGAGATCGGTGGGTCAGTTTTAGTGATTTGGCAAGCTGTTTAGGCTGAAGCTCAAACTGGTTTTCGGTGGTGCCAGCGCCAATAAACTTCAGGTCGAACTGAAACGACGATTCATTTGCTGGTACTTGGTACAGCACATGCCGTTCGCGTGAGGCGGCTCCGGTTTCTTTCTTGCTCCGGTGGTCCAGATTTCCCTGTTCGTATTCGATTTGATCAAACTCAAGTGCTTGTTGTTTCTGCTTGTCGATCTCACTGATAATAGTGTCGTAGCTCAGGTCTTTCCAGCTATCACTGTCTATAACGTGTTTTTTAACAAACTTATTACCGAATTTGGCCAGATGTTCTTCCAAGTCGTCTGAGTGGTGTTCGATTTCAAATTCGATATCTGCATACAGCTTGCGGTTCTCTTCAATTCGGCGCTCTATCTGCTTTGGCTTTAGACGTTTATCGGTATCTGACCATTCATTAACAAGTAAATCATCTTTGAATAAATGCAGCTCATCAAAACGCAGATCGCCATCGGTCATGGACTCATACAGGCTGCGATACCCAAAGATACTGGAGTCATCTGAGGCAATGATTCTGGACTGAATATCCAATAAGCAACGGGAAGTTGCCTGGTTCTTCATATTGTGATCAATCAGCCCTTCCAAATGGTTTTTGATAACATCAACAGACCAAACCAGCCCTGGATTAGCGAGATCCAGGGCGCTGTTATTAGCCGTATCCAGATTACTGTTGTGTATCATGAGCAAACAGGTGCCCCAGTCGACTACTTCATCACGTAAGTGGGCGAGGTAATTTTCTGTACAACAACCATCGTCAACACTCTTGCCTTCAGCATGTCCTGCAATAATGACCTGTAGGCCATTCACTGCCAGATAATGAAGCAAGTGGTCTCCATCAACCCTGGTACCGTCAGAAGCTTGTTGTAATGCGGCGATCAGTTTGACTGTGTTGTCTGGGTCAGTTGAACGAAACTGAAAGCGGTCACCGGATTTAACTCGTGGGGTAAGCCAGGACTTCAGATGCTCGACCAGAAAAGCTTCAAATTGTTTTTCTGACATAAACTGCATCTCCACTGTCGCTCATACGTTCAAGGTTTCCCACTCGTTCATAAAATTCAATCAAGGCTAACTCAGATTGTTGATCAAACCAGACCCCCCGGTTTTGAAAGCCTGTAAGCAGTTGCTGAAACAGTATTTTGTTATTTTCACCAACCACTAGATTAGTCAGCAGTAACAGATAATCCTGATTCATGATTAATACTCGACCACCACGCTTCCGGTTCTGAATAAAGTGACCGGCGATTTCATTTTCGAAGGCATTGAGGACCTTGCGATTTACTGTTAGCTGGTTGGATCTGGGCTGGCTGAAAATGTCCTGAGCGGTTTTGCAGATGGCATTGATAGCAGACTCGGCACTATCAATTGGTAGATTCCAGAGTGGTTGCTTGCGTTTGTCTCTGAATTTTCTGACAAACTCCGCGAGTTTTTCCAACAGCTTGGCCTGTTCATCGGTTGTCAAGCTTGATATGTATTGGTAGTGCATCCAGAGAGGGTAGCGATGTGCTGTTTTTGAGTCGGCCTGGTTGAGGTATTCCAAGGCCGACAATATAGGAAATAAATCTGAAACTCGGTTGGTTAAAGACGGAAGGGCATCTCGAACATGGGTTCTCTCCGCACTGGCTTGCTCGGTATCCAAAATAAAAAATAATGGTTTACTGTCTGGCTCGGTCTTCCAGTTATGAATGTTCAGTGCCAATTGGGAACTGTAGAGGAAGTTGTATAACCCGATGAATGCTCTCATATTTTGCATCATATAATTGGGATGTTGGCATAAAAACACCATATCCTCAGAGAATACCTGTGCCATAAATGGCAGGTAACTGGTTGTAACTATCTGGGGTTGGTAATTCTGCGTCAGTGATTGAAATTCATCCCGAAACTCATTTTCCAGAAAATTGAGCCGCAGTGATTGCATGGTACTTTGCAGTCCGACTTCAAGCAGCATATTTCCGAGAGCACGTGCAACGTGGAGGGTGTTACCGGCATTGGATGTTCCAGTTTTGAACAGCAGAAACTCCGGAGAAACTTTATAAAGTCCTTGGGCATCGTTGTCGAAGTACATTTCCTTTAGTAATGCTTCAAAGTCCGGGTCAGCTATCTTGTTTTGTAGGCGTTGGCGACAGGCAGTAATAAATTTATCTAACGTCGCTTTGGGCTTGAGTGATTTTTTAGAAACCAGCGCCAATAATTCTCCCATTACAGCGGCACTGTCTGTATCAGTGACTCGCTCGCTGCGTTGCTGGCGAAAGGTGAGGTAATGATTGACGAAATTTCTGTCCTTGATTGATAAACCTGCAACGGCGTCCAGATTCTCCTGAATACTCATGCTTCATCCTCCACTAGAAACTCACCATCTTCGAGACGTAGGGACCATTGTTTTTTGGCTTTGTGAAATCGGATTTCCTTACTTTGAGAAGCCAGGCGAATAATTTCTTCAATTACTTCCTCAAAAATCACCACGGTATTCTTGTCGTGCCGGTTAGGGCGGTAGCCCGCCAGAATGCGCTGAACCAACTCCAGAAATGAGATGGTGACAGGAAAAGGGGAAATAGGTCGTTCACCTACTTTTAAAGCAGCGTTAAAGCTCTGAATTTTCTTGTTGTTATTGGCTGCAGAAAGCGCTTTGCTGTCCATGGATATTCTTACTTTGGCCGATAGAATAATGCTGTTGCGTTCGGCAAGGTAAATACCGTCTCCGACCGTCTTGGGAGCCAGTCTATTGGCAAACTTTAACAAGGCTGCAATCAGGTGCTTGTCGTAAAAATCGCGCAGCTGTCGTCGATCTGAAGTCGTTCTGTGCAATTGCCAAAGGTGAACATAATCATCAAATCGGTCTTGCCGAAAGCTATCATTGAAGTGACGATGGTAGTTATTCCCTATATCGACTTGCTGAAGTAAGTAAAATGCTCTGACCCAGGTAGGGGCTGTTAATTCTTCTGGTCCAAATTGCTTGGCATAAGAGGCTTTGAATGCTTTGAATTCCTCGTTCTGAATACCGAGAGATTGTTGGACGACAAACTCATCCAGCTTTTGTGTACGAATCAGGCAAGGGTCTAAATTCACCAAGATACTGGCTAGCCCACTTTTCGGCGATGCAAACAGGTTATCAAAAAGAACCTGGCCGCCGGCAATGAGGTGATGAACAAAATCCAGTAATGCACGCGTTGAGAATAATTGGTCAAATTTTAACCGCGCCTGCAATAAGGTCTGAATAATCAGCTGTTGTATCGCTGGCTGCTGTAGTAACCGGTAGTTGTGTCGAGCCAGGCTGGTTTCAGGTGACTGATCTGATTGATAGGCTGTGAACAGTGCATTGTCTGGATGATTGACTGTTACTTTGGTCAGTAATTCAGAAATAAACTCTGAGCCAACATTGCCTTCATCCAGGCTGAACTTGGGATAGTCCTCAAAACTGAGGAAATTGAATTGATCGAAATTTCGTTCCCCGTCAACAAAACGAGAGATAGCCTGTTTGATATCCTCATGCTGCTCGGCACCGTTACCCCGGAAATTCAGCAACATGCCTATATTGATACCCACAATCAGTGGTTTGCTGGTACTACGGTGACTATCGAATAACAGATCAAGTGCTTGAATGGCGTCCTGATCGGGTTTAAAGCTGTGAGTCGCATCCAGATGAATACAAAACTTATGTTTATAGACATCATAGTGGCGCCTTAAAAGCTGGGACTTACCATCGCCACTGGAACCACACAGAAAAATGATCTGCTGGTTATTAATAGTAGAGTCAAGAATGTCGACAAAACATTTTTCTATTTCAGTTTCAACGTAGAGATATTCTTTGAACTGCTCAATTTCCTCTGAAGCGCGAGCTAATGTTGAGACTGCTTGAGCAGAAGACCGAGCAAGAGTGCCGAGCAGAGAACTGAAATCCATATCGATAACCCATTGACGAGAGTCGTTACTACCAAGGCACGCATCTATCCGGAGCCTTGAAGCAAAATTGGATCACAGAATACCGCCCGGAAGATTTGACCGCTACCCTCACGCTTGTTGTGTGTTTTTTATCCTGTCCCTGAGCGGGGTTTACAGTTGGGTCGGGTTGGGCATGCCGGGGTAGACGTGTTCCGGGTCAAAAACCTTGTCTGATTCATTAAAGGTGAGTGAATCGCTTGTTGCTGATTGTTGGGCGACGGCGATGTTGCGATAGAAGCAACTGCGATAACCCACGTGGCAGCTGGCTCCATTTCCGGCCACTCGAACCTTGATCCAGACGGCGTCCTGGTCGTCGTCGATGCGCATTTCTTCTACCTGTTGTGTCAGGCCACTGGTCGCGCCTTTGTGCCAGAGCACCTGGCGGGAGCGGCTCCAGTAGTGGGCTTCTCCGGTGGCGATGGTGAGCTTGAGCGCTGCGGCGTTCATATAGCCCAGCATCAGTACGTCACCGCTGGCGGCGTCGGTGGTGATGCAGGCAATCAGGCCTTGGTCATCGAACTTTGGTGCCAGCTGGTTGCTCTCTTCCACCTGTTCGATGCTGGTGCGAGGGGCAAACTGGTTCGTGGAGCTGGCGTCTTGGGGGTTAGAGGTCATCAGGATGGCTCCGCAAAAAAGGATTCGGTAAATTTTATGGTTTGGGCTGCTGGACGGGTCATCAGGGTTTCGTCCTGCACCACCACATGACCACGGACGACGGTGTGTATGGGCCAGCCGGTTACCTGGCGACCGTCGTAAGGTGTCCAGCCACTGATGCTGGCGATCCATGGGTTGCGTATGGTGCGTTGGGCTTGCAGGTCGACGATGCTGAAATCGGCATCGTAGCCGACGGCCAGGCGGCCTTTGCCCGCGATGCCGAATACCCGTGCCGGGCCGGCGCTGGTGAGGTCGACCAGCCGTTGCAGGCTCAGGCGGCCGGCATGGACATGGTCGAGCATGATGGGTAACAGGGTTTGTACGCCGGTCATGCCGCTGGGTGAGTCCGGCCAGGGGGGCTGTTTTTCTGCCAGGGTGTGAGGTGCGTGGTCACTGCCAATCACATCGACCAGGCCGTTGTTGATCGCTGCCCACAGGGCATCCTGATGGCGCTGGTCGCGTACCGGTGGGTTCATTTGTGCCAGTGTGCCCAGTTGCTCGTAGCAGCCTGGTGCCGCAAGGGTGAGGTGATGAGGTGTGACCTCGACCGTCACCAGGCGTTTATGGTGCGCCAGAAAGGCCATTTCTGCTGCGCTTGAAACATGCAACAGATGGAGTCTGCGCCCGGCCTGTTCGGCCATACGGACGACTTTTTGGGTGGCCAGCAGGGCGCTTTGTTCATCCCGCCAATGGGGGTGCAGGTGTACCGAATGGTTGTCGCCCAACTGTTGTTTGCGTGCTATCAGGCGGGCCTGATCTTCAGCATGCACTGCCAGTCGACGTTGGCCGTGGCTGAGCAGTTGTCGCAGAACGTCGTCGTTGTCGGTCAGCAGGTCGCCGAAGGAGCTGCCCATAAATACCTTGATGCCGGCACTGCCGGGCAGCTGTTCCAGCGCCAGCATCTCATTGCGATTGCTGGCAGAACCGCCGATGTAAAAGGCGTAGTCACACCAGCTGCTGTTGGCGGCGATGTCGAGCTTGGCTTGCAGGTCGGCACCACTGAGTGTCAGCGGGTGGGTGTTGGGCATTTCAAAAAAGGCGGTGACGCCACCGAGTACAGCACCGCGGGAACCGGCTTCGATGGTTTCCTTGTGCTCGAGGCCGGGTTGACGGAAGTGTACCTGGCTGTCGATGACGCCGGGTAATACGTGTAATCCGGTCAGGTTCAGGTGCTGATCACTGCTCCACTGACGCAGATCTCCCAGCGCTACAATACGGCCCTGACGGCAGGCGATATCCGCTATCTGACGGCCGTTCGGTGTCAGCAGTGTGCCACCACGGAGCAGTAAATCGGCATGCTGGTTCATGTTTTGGCCTGCTGCTTGTTCAGCTGTTGCAGCAAGGTCTGGCGGCGTTGTTCGGAGCGGGTAAAGTCCGGTGCGATGACCATTTCTTGCAGGAACTCGACGGCGTCCGCAAGGGGATAGGTGCCGAGTTGTTTGCCGTGGCGATCGCGGAGGGTGATGGTGCCGTCGGCGATTTCCTGTTTGCCGGCAATCAGCAGGTAAGGTATGCGCTGCAGCGTTTGCTGGCGTATCTTGTAGCCGATTTTTTCATTACGGGTGTCGCTGTCGGTGCGGATACCGTGCAGGTTCAGCAGCTCGGCCAGCTGGCTGGCATAGTGGTTCTGGGCTTCGGCAATGGACATCACCACAGCCTGAACGGGTGATAGCCAGATCGGCAGCTTGCCGCTGTGATGCTCCAGCAGAATTCCGGTAAAACGTTCCAGTGAGCCAAACAGTGCCCGGTGCAGCATCACTGGCCGTTCGCGTTCTCCGGCTTCGTTGATATAGCTGACGTCAAAACGTTCAGGCAGGTTCATATCGACTTGCAGCGTGCCACATTGCCAGTCGCGGCCGATGGCATCGCGCAGTACAAATTCCAGTTTCGGGCCGTAGAAGGCGCCTTCGCCGGGGTTGAGCTGGTACTCCATACCTTGTTGTTGCAGGGCGTCGATCAGGGACTGCTCCAGCAAATCCCAGGTCTCGTCGTGGCCAATGCGGTTGTCGGGCCGGGTTGACAGCTTGATGCGGATATCGTCAAAACCGAACTGGCGATAGATATCCAGAGTCAGGGCAATCACGGTCTGGCATTCCGCGTTCAGCTGTTGCGGTGTGCAATAGATATGGGCGTCGTCCTGGGTGAAGTGGCGTACCCGCAGCAGGCCGTGCAGGGCACCGGACGGCTCGTAGCGGTGCACCTTGCCAAACTCTCCCATACGGATGGGCAAGTCGCGATAGCTTTTCAGGCCGTGATGAAACAGCAGCACACTGCCAGGGCAGTTCATGGGCTTCAGGGCCAGATGGCGACCGTCTTCGGTTTCGGTGCTGAACATATGGTCGCGGTAGTTTTGCCAGTGGCCGGAAATTTCCCACAGGCTGCGGTCCATCATGTCCGGGGTGTTCACTTCGGTGTAACCGGCCTGTTGTTGGCGGCGGCGCATGTAATCAATCAGTTGCTGAAACAGGGTCCAGCCTTTCGGGTGCCAGAATACGGCGCCGGGGGCATCTTCCTGAAAGTGGAACAGGTCGAGTTCCTTGCCGAGCCGTCGATGATCGCGCTTTTCGGCTTCTTCCAGCCGGGTGAGGTGATCTTTCAGTTGCTGTTTGGTGGCCCAGGCGGTGCCGTAAATACGTTGCAGCTGTTCGTTGTTGGCATCCCCCCGCCAGTAGGCGCCGGAGACGCCGGTGAGCTTGAAATGCTTGAGAAAGCGGGTGTTGGGCACATGAGGGCCACGGCACATATCGAGGTATTCCTGATGGAAATACAGCCCCAGTTCGTCGACTTCCGGGAGATCGTCGATCAGCCGCAGCTTGTATTCCTCGTTACGGTCGCGGAACTGCTGTATGGCTTCGGCGCGGGGAGTCATGCGCTTGATCACATCGTAGTGTGTGTTGATCAGCGCTTTCATACGCGTTTCGATGGCGTTGATATCGTCCGGTGTGAAAGTCCGCTCGTAGGCAATATCGTAATAAAAGCCGTTGCGGATCACAGGCCCAATCACCATTTGGGCGGTTGGGAATAACTGCTTGAGCGCATGCCCCAGCAGGTGGGCGCAGGAGTGGCGGATAATATCGATCCCGTCGTCGTCGCTGGCCTTGGTCAGCGTAACGGCGGCGTTGTCGGTGATCCGGTCGCTGAGGTCGTGGGCTTCGCCATTGATGCACCCGGCCACCACCTGTTTGGCAAACTGTGGGCTGATGGCGTTGGCGACATCCAGCAGGGTGGGTGCCTGAGTGAAGGGCAGGATATTGCCGTCGGGCAGGGTGATGTGTACCTCGTTGGCGTTGATTGCGGAATCCTCATTGGCGATGGCGGGGGGTAAAATCATGGTTCAAAACTCGTTCTGGATATGTTTGTAGCCCGCGACCAGATCGTTGTTGGTACGGGCAACATCTTCGGAAAATTCACTGCTGTCGGCGGATACTCTGGGCATGCTATCCAGGTCGGTGTGGGCATCGATACGGGCAGTGGATGGCACATAAAAGTCTTCGGGCAGCTCGCAGCCGTCGACCACCGCGTTGTAGCGGATCACACAGCCGTTATTGATCTGGCAGTTGAACAGCACGCTGTTGAAGCCGATAAAGACACGGTCCTTTACCACGCAGGGGCCGTGGACAATGGCCCGGTGGGCAATCGAGGTGTGTTGGCCGATACGGACGGCGGCACCGGATTTGGAGTGAATCACCACGCCATCCTGAATATTGGAGTGGGCTCCAATCACAATCGGCTCGATGCCACCGTCGGCATTACGTTCGTCGGCGCGAATAACGGCATAGGGGCCAATAAAGACGTTTTCTTCGACAATCACTGGCCCACACAAAATAGCCGTCGGGTCGACAAACGCACTGGGGTGGACTTGCGGCAAGTCCCCTTGGGGGTTTTTACGAATCATGGCGGTCTCTTTGAGTCTCATCTTTTGGAGTCTCTGGGCCGGAGAGGGATTTCGGCTCTGGGTCAGGGACGCCGGGCACCGGATCAAAACCTCCAGGATGGAACGGATGACAGCGGCCCAGTCGTCGCAGGGCCAGCCAGCTGCCACGCCAGCCACCATGCAGCTGAATCGCTTCAACGGCGTATTGCGAGCAACTGGGATAGAAGCGGCAGTTGTGACCGAGCAAGGGGCTGATCCACATCTGGTAGCCCTTCACCAGGCCAATCAGTATTTTGGCAACGCTGATTTTCATAACGACGCTGGCATTCCGGTAGCGATGCTGTCATCCGACCAGGCGACGGCATCATGGGGATGGAGGCTTTCAAGGTGGCGAACCTGTACTCTGGGGCGCTGATAATGGTCTGCTAGTGCTGCCTGAATGGCGCGGGCGGCATCCTCGACAAACATCAGGTTCTGGCCGTTCAGTTCGGCAAATGCTTGTTCATCCACGCGTTTTACGGCGGTTTGTAGTGGTGTTCCTACTGCTTTTTCTACCTGATCCACCAATGCCAGTAAGCCAAGGTCGGCAGAATTCATCGGCAGCTCGACCTTGATGATGGCTTCACTGCGCTGGCTGTGGGGGGTGGCCAACGTGGCGTTGGCACGAATCCAGCTGGCGGCGGTTGTCAGGTCAATGTGTTGCTGGTGGCCAAAGGTATCGATAAAGCCTTGCTCAACCAGTTGCCGCGACAAGGCCGCGGAACAGGGGCAGGTGGATGAATAACCAATGCGGACTTCTGCGGTCAGGCGGAACTGGTCGTTCTGTAACCGGGCTTCCAGGGAGACAGGGTACGATTTCCAGCCAGACAGATGCTGGGAGTGCAGTGCCGGGCGTAATACCAGTAACTCAAACTGTAACAGCACCCGGGCATTGTTGCTGCCGCAGTCGTGATGGCTGTCGATCATGGCGGTTAATACGGTGTGTAAAGCGGTGGCTGTCAGTGGTTCGCCGTTGCTGATTTGCGCCAGCAAGTGATACAGGCGTGACATATGAATCCCCTTGATATGGGGATTGGGCAAGTTCACCTGGGCGTCGGCACGGGCGTGCAATTCGCGCCGGTAATCCGCTTCAGCAATGGTGATCGGCAGGTCGATTCCTTGCATCCCCACCCATTGCAGTGGCCCGGACAGGGGAGCTGTATCGGTGACAGAGATATCTGGAAGCATTGCGTTCATGGAAACATTCCGAATAGTCAGCCCCACGAGTTGGTGGCGCTCAATAAGTGGTACGGCGGGAGCAAGCTCCCGCCAGTGCGGATCAGAGGGTTTCAGACACCGTTGGCGTGAGTCGCTGGTACGCTTCGGCATAGGTGATCGTGCGCTTGCTGGTAATACCAACATTACGCTTGGCCTGTACGCCACGCTGCTGGGCAACACGTGTGTAGTAGGCCCAGAGATGTTCCTGCCCCTGCATGCACTCAATGGCTTTACGCTTTGTTTCCCATGCGTCGGTAATATCGAGGAAGGTATTTGGCTTCCAGTCACACTGTTCTGTTTGGTGTGGTTCGAAGGAGTACATGGTGGGCGCGCCAATGACTTGCTGACCGGGGTTGTGGCCTTCAGCCTGAGCGATAATGCGGGCTTCCTGAGCCACGTGCATGGCCAGGGGATGGTCGAAGTTGTAGGGGTCTTTTTCCGAGTGCGAGAGCACAAATTCCGGTTGTAATGCGCGATAGGTATCGACCAGGCGGAGCAGCGTTTCGTCGGAAACACGCATCGGGTAATCGCCGATATCCCAGAATTCTACCTCGGCCCCCAGAATATCGGCGGCCTGTTGTGCTTCTTCCTGTCGAGCTTCTTTAACGGCCTCCAGCGTCATGCCGGGTTGTCGCCACAGCTTGGCGGATTCACCACGCTCTCCATATGACAGACAGATAATCTTTACTCGCCAACCTTGCTGAACATGGCTGGCAATGGCGCCGCCAGCGCGCCATACGAAATCGGCAGAATGTGCACTAATGACCAGAGCAGTTTTTTGATCCACGGTTTGGTTTTCCTGTTGGATGGAGACATTGGTTTGGCCGTTTTGATTATTATTAAATGTTATAATATAACATTTTGGTGATTGGGAATATGCTCCAGGGAAATATTTGTGAGGGCGGGGGATGAGTGCTGAGTACTGGCTGAGTGCTGGCACGTCGCCCAGGAAACCGAAGAGAGGGTAAAGAGTGGTCAAGAGATTGAATAACGGCTCAATAGTGGCGAGTGTGGCGAGAGTGGCGCGCAAACAGAAAACGGCCGCGACGATCATCAACAAGGGGTGTTGTTTTTTGGGAATCTTACGGTCGTTAGTTGGCGGTTCCGGCGCTTTGTGCTGCAAGGTCAAACAGCTCATCCGGGCATTCTGGATGAGCTGCCCGATACGACAAGGATTACCGGTGGCCGTGTTTGACCACACCCCCACGGTAGTGGGGACAATCAGATCTGTGGCCATTGTCATGCTGGTCAGCGTGTTCGCCAATCAGGCACCTGCTCAGGCACAGCTGCCTGCTCCTGATCACCACTCCGCTGATCTGCCCATGGCGGCCAATAACGATAAGAGACAGACCACACAGACCACACAGACGCCGTCAGCCGAGGAGGCTGTCGATCGTATACGGGTCATTCGGGTTCAGGCCGGGGATACACTGAGCGAAATGTTCAGTGCCAACCAGGTGTCAGTGACTGACTTGCATTACATTATGGAGGCGGATGAGGCGTATTTGTCGTTGGAGACACTGACCCCAGGCACCGAGCTTGCGTTGGTATACGATCCCCAGGGCCGGTTTTCAGCACTCACACTGCGTTTGGATGCGGCTCGCAAGGTCACTTATGTCAAACAACCCGATGGCTCTTTTGAATATCAGGCATTCACCGCAGATACCCGCTGGGTGGTTGAAGTGCTCCGGGGCGTTGTGGATGGCAGCTTGTATACATCCGCGCTTCGCGCCGGACTGACGAAGGCCCAAATCCTGCTGATTGATCAGTTATTGGGGAACCGGTTGAATTTCCGCAAGGACTTGCGCAAGGGGGATACGTTTTCGGTCATTGTCGGGCATGAGGTCACCAGTAACCAGAGCACCGGCCATACTCGTCTGGAGGCCATTTCACTGGTGCGTGGCGATCAAACCTATACCGCTTTTCTGTTCGAGGATGGCAATTACTACAATGACAAGGGTGAAAGCGTAACACCGGCCTTTATGCGCTGGCCGACCCGAAAACCTTATCGGGTCAGTTCTGCTTTTAGTCCAGACCGATTGCACCCGATTACCGGGCGGCGGTCGCCGCATAACGGGGTCGATCTGGCGACTCCGCCGGGGACTGTGATCGTCAGTACCGGGGATGGTACGGTGCGGCGTATCGGTAATCATCGATACGCGGGCAAATACATCGATATTGATCATGGTGGTGCGTACACAACGCGCTATCTGCATCTGCAGAAAATTCTGGTGCGAAAAGGCGATCAGGTGCAGCGCGGCGAGAAAATTGCCTTGTCGGGGAATACCGGCCGCAGCACTGGTCCCCATTTGCATTTTGAGTTTCACATCAACGGCCGACCGGTTGATCCTATGACGGCGGATATCCCAACGGCGGCTGCCATTCCTCTGGCGGATCTCGCTCGCTTCAAGGCCAAGCTCAAACAACGACGAATCGTGATGAAATACGCTGCCAGCCGCTCCGATATTCTGCAGGTCACGGCTCCTTCCTGATGGGGTCGGACGGCAAGTCTGAAGGGCTGGTGATCCTGTGCCGCAATGGCGCGTCATGCGATGTCTATGTCTATGTCGATGTGCTGGATGCGGTGCTTTGATCATGCTGCGGGCACTGGCTGTTCCGGCCATCTGCAAGGGAATATCGGCAGTGATGCCGGGGGCACAAAGGCACTCCTGGCCGTTGCTGAGTGCCCTTGTTTGTATGCCGTCGTCTGAATTATTTCTTTTTTACTCCGCCCTGGCGAGCCTTGAAGCGGGGATTGCTTTTACAAATCACATAACAACGACCACGGCGTCTGACGATCTGGCAGTCTGGATGGCGTAGTTTCGCAGTCTTGAGTGAGCTTAATACCTGCATGTATCAGCCTCCGGTTCAGGATTTTCCCAGCCGGGTTTTCATACCCGCAAAGCGTTGGTTAAAGCGGGCAATACGGCCTTCTTTATTCGTTTTCCGTTGCTCTCCGGTGTACACCGGATGGGAGGCACTGGACACTTCAATGTTAATCAGCGGGTAGGTTTTGCCGTCTTCCCACTCAATGGTTTCGGTGGATGTGCAGGTTGATCGGGTCAAAAACGTTGCGCCGCAGCTGGTGTCTCGAAACACAACGTAATCATAGGTTGGATGAATCCCTGGTTTCATGGCATTGCTCCTTAAAGTTATAAAGTAACATTTATGATTGAAACTCATTCGCATCTAAAAGTAAACAATATGAGAATTATTCTTATTTGATTTGGAGAGTCAAAATAAGAATGATCAATGAGTGCTGGCAGACCAGGCATACCACTGGATCTTTATTTATAAGCCGCGGCAGCTCTTTGCTAACGGGTGTTTGGTTTTATTGATTTTGAGTGCTGCCAGAGAGCGCCGTCTTGCTGTTGATCAGCCGGTACCGCAGACAGAGGATCACTGAGGATCAGACAGAGTGGAGGCTTTCGGGTAGATCATTTTCCTTAAAATAGAGCAGTTGGTTTATTTTATTGCTCTATAAATGGGCGTTTTTATATTTTTCAGGACTATATTTGAAACTTTAGTATTAGATTTATGAATGACCATGACATAAATCATGGTGTTATGGCTGCTTACCTATGTTTTTTGTCAATAAGTTTCAAGATGTGGCGCGATGTGTGCTTACGCATGTTTACGATCAACAACGGAAGCTGATCTGACTTGACAAATTAACCGGGAAAATTTCTTTAAAATTTTCAAACCAAGGTAAAAATATGCAAGCCTCCAAACAGGTACTCAGTATTACTGCAGTAACCGCAGCCATGTTGCTACTTTCTGGCTGCGGAAGTTCCTCTTCCGATAACGATTCTCCTGCCGCCGCCGCTGAGGATTTCAACTTTTCTGAAGCAACGATCGCCAGTGTTCATAGCGCCATTACATCTGGACAGATGAGCTGCGAGCAAATTGTCAGCGGTTATCTGGATCGCATTAACACTTATGACACGGTGGTGGGTGGTACAGAGCTCAACGCTGTTGTGCTGACCAATCCGAATGCCATTGGCCGAGCCATTGAATTTGACCAGAATTACGGTACCGACGCTGATCTCGATGATCAGCCGCTGTACTGTATCCCGGTGCTGCCAAAAGATAACTACAACACCTCGGATATGTACACGTCTGGTGGTGCAACTGCATTCCAGTACAACCAGCCGAGCCGCGATGCCTACACCATCGAAAAACTGCGTGACGCCGGTGCCATTATCCTGGGTAAAGCGAACATGGATGAGCTGGCATTTGGCTTCCGTGGTGAAAGCTCCGTGCGTGGTCTGGTCAAGAATGCTTATGACCAGACCAAAGGTGCGGGCGGTTCTTCTACTGGTACCGGCGCAAGTATCGCCGCTAGCCTGGCCGTTTTTGGCCTGGGTACTGATACCGGTGGTTCCATCCGTGTTCCGTCCAGCCTCGGTGGACTGGTTGGTATTCGTCCCAGCATGAGACTGGTAAGTCAGGACGGCATCATGCCTCTGGCTGCCTGGCAGGATACTGGCGGCCCAATGTGCCGGACGGTTGAAGACTGTGCCGTTGCGATGGACGTATTGGTTGGTTTTGATGAGTCTTCACATTCAGGTCAGCGCGAAGTCTTCGATATTGATGGCGCACTGGTGGCTGATGAAGCCTCTTATCAAGAAGTAACAGGCGTTCCGGAAAGCTACACCGCGTTCCTTGATGCTGATGCACTGAACGGTGCTCGTATCGGCGTGGTACGTGGTCTGTTTGGTGATAATGAAGGTGATAATGCGATCGTACAGGCCAAGCTGAACGAAGCACTGGCGGCAATGGAAGCGGCAGGTGCCACGGTTGAAGACGTCGTGATCCCGGATATGGACGAGATTCTGAGCAAATACCGCAGTATGTCGTCGTATGAGTTCGCCCGCGATATGGAAACCTACCTGCATAGCTGGTCGAGTAACCTGGACGGACACTTGCGTACCTATCAGGACTTCCAGGACAGCGCCGGCTACCTGGAGCGTAACACCAGAACCATCGCATCACGTAACAACCTTGATGTGGATCTGAGCACTGATGAAACATACCTTCTGAACACGGTTGATCGCCCAACGTTTGTGCGTCCCCGTATTCTGGAAGCCCTGGACAATACCGCTGCTGGTGAAGGTGCAGAGCCGTACGACGTACTGTTGTACCCAACCCTGCAAAGCCTGGCCGGTGATCTGGGTAGCAGCCCAAGTGCTGGTAGTGCGAACCGTCTGAGCCCGTTCTCTGGCTTCCCTGCCTTGTCCATGCCTGCTGGTATGGCGGATGAAGACGACGGCGTTAGCCCAGCACAGCCTGTGGGTTTCGAAATTCTGGCCCGAGAGTTTGATGAAGCAACGCTGATCAGCATCGCTTACTCTTACCAGGAAGTGGCACAGCCACGTCAAGCACCGACTTATTACCCTGAACTGACGTCTGTTCAGTAACGGTCTGGTGATCGCGCAGAGCAGTATGCTTATTGCTCTGCGCGAGATTATCCAGTCTGGCCTTGATTGCCTGGGTCGACTGGGTATGTCCTCTGGCAGGGCACATCCTGTGCAATCCAGCGGCAGCCGACAAAGTACATGAACCCGTGAATATCAACGGACACAACACCGTGACTCCCCTCAATTGTGAACCTCTCTCGGCTTTCTGAAACGCCTGTTTTATTTCCCTGGCATCACTATGAATAACCACCCGCGCATCGCATACAGAACAGGGTAGGTTTTTACCGTGCTCATTGCTCTCTGCGTTGGGGGGCTCGTGTTTATTGGCGATAACACGCTTCTTTTCTGCCTGTATTTATTGGTGCTTCTCTGTCCCTGCCTAAGGTGGCTGGGCACAAAATCAAAAGCCGCCACGGGCGCATATGGCAATTATTGTAATCACCCATTTACTATGATCCAGCTGTCCCTTGTCCCGGGACGGGAGCCTGAAAGGCACCATGAAGAGTCAAGATGCTTTTCTGTTGTTGACACTGGTCAGCCTTGAAAAACAGAAAAAAGTGCCTCTTTGATCCCTTCTGACAATGGATTGCGATGGGAAAGGCATATCGATGAACATGACATGGAATAGCAGCAAGGGCCGATCACACAGGCTGAATAATTGACGGTATTACACCAGGGAGATGTGTACCCCCTGCGTTGCCTCCCAGACTTTCTGACGGTTCTGGTTGGTTTGCTCTGCTGATCATTGATCCCGTAAACAAGAATCCTATTTCCCGGAATTGACGCCAATATATGGGCGATTTTTTGGGCTACCTACGTAATATGAAAGGTCATCGGTTAACAATAAAAAGAAGTGTGACCATGAATAATCAGCAGACTGTTGTATCGCCAGATCGTGCCTGTTATCAGGTTCGCGTGATGAATGAATCACGATGCTTTGAAACCAACTCACAAAACAATGTACTGGCCAGTATGGGCTGGGCAGAGAATTCCCCGGTGCCGGTTGGCTGCAAGGGCGGTGGCTGTGGTAAATGCCGCGTCAAGGTGACCAGTGGCACTTATCTCAGCAAAAAGATGAGTCGGGCGCATATTACGCCACGGGATGAAGAGCAGAGTATTGTGTTGGCGTGTCGTATTTTTGCCCAGAGTGATATTCATCTGATACCGCTTGAGGCCTGAGCAAGCCGCGGACGCGGTTTATCTAACTGCTGTTCTACTGTTCGAGACAGCAGTACCCCGCAAAGGGACTGCTGCCGTGCTGATCGTGGCGGTTTATTCCGCCGCATCGACTTCCGGGTAATTTTGCGGGAACAGGGCGCGACGGGCAGCGTCATCCAACTCACTCTGGAATTCGGCGTGCTGGCCAATGGTGCGGGCGCGTTCGACGGCTGGACGGCTGTTGATACGGTCAAACCAGGCCTTTAGGTGCGGAAATTCACTCAGAGCACCATCATCACCCAGTACCACGGTAGCCTTGTCTATCCAGCCCCAGGCGGCAATGTCTGCGATGCTGTATTGCTCACCGACGATAAAGGTACGGCTCGCCAGATGGGTATTCAGCACTGAATAATGACGGCGGGCTTCACGCCAGTAACGATTGAGGGCGTAAGGAATCGGCTCTGGGGCGGCACGACGAAAATGCACTGATTGACCAGAGTAAGGCCCTAGCCCGGTAGCCACAAACATCAGCCAGGACAGCAACTCGGCACGGGTGGCTGGTGTGCCTCCCAGTTGACCACTTTTTTCTGACAAATAGAGCAGGATGGCGTTGGAGTCGAACACCCGTACGCCGTCGTCTTCAATCGCTGGCGTCTTGCCATTGGGGTTAATGGCGCGGTATTCCGGGCGGTGTTGCTCACCCTTGAGGGTGTCCACTGGGATCAGTTCGTAAGGCATGCCGGTTTCTTCCAGAAACAGGGCCACCTTGGTTGGGTTCGGGGTTGGGTGGTAGTAAAACTTGATCATTTCGGGCTCCAGGCAAATTGTTGAAAGCGTTCATCCGCTGGTGTTTGGGCGAAGTGATTGATGTAGTTGCTCATTACTTTTTGCGCCATGCCCAGCGTGATCTCCAGGACTTGTTTGGGGCCATAGCCTGCAGCATAAAAAGTATCCAGTTCGGCATCGGCAAGGTTACCGCGACCACGCAGCATCGCCAGTGTGGTGTCATGCAGCGCTTGCAGTTTGGCGGTTGGCATGGCCGTACCATTACGGAGTGCTTCGGTCAGCTCAGGATCAACCTTCATCATATTGGCAATGGCAGTGTGAGCCGGTACGCAGTAATGGCACTGGTGTTCAACATTGATGGTTTGCCAGACGACGGTGAGTTCTTCAGCATCAAATGAGGTTTGCGTAAATAATTGGTGCAGCTGTTGGTAGGCTTCCAGTGTTTCTGGCGATTCGGCCATCACGGCGTGCAGACCCGGAATAGAGCCAAAGGCTCGTAACGATTTTTCCAGCAGCGGCTTGCTTTCGGCCGGGGCGGATTCCAGGGTGTGCAGAGTAAAGGATTGCATGTTTGCTCCAGAGGCCCGCGATTGTCGCGGTTATTTATTAATCATTGGAATCACTCTAGCTGGATTTGAACGTTTGTTCAAGGTAGAATTGAACGATCGTTACAAAAAGAGAATTCAAGGGTGTCTCACGCCAAGCATGATCGCCAAGAGGCGATCCACAACGCCACACAACTGTTTTGGGCAAAAGGGTTTCACGCTACCTCCATGCGTAATATCCAGCAGGCCATGGATATGCGTCCTGGCAGTATTTACGCCAGCTTCGGCAGTAAAGAAGGCTTGTTCAAGGAAGTGCTGGGCCACTATGCCGCGATGAGTAAAGCGCGGCTGCGTACCAGTGTGGAGCAGGCGGGATCGCCGCTGGCCGGATTAAAAGCCTTTGTTAAAGGCGCGGTATGCAGTGATCCGGCATCGACTCCCAGCAGTATGTGTATGCTGGTGAAAACCATCACCGAACTGACCGATGACAACGCCGATTTACTGGCAGAAGCCAAATACTGGCTGGCCGAAATGGAAGCCGCCTTTGCCGAGGTACTGACTCAGGCGCGAGCAAGCGGAGAGACCGCAGCGACTGCTGATCCAGAGCGGCAAGCACGTTATTTGCAGGTTCAGCTGATGGGGTTACGCTCTTATGCGCGTGCCCGCCCGGGTGAATGCCATCTCGATGAACTGGTCGACGATGTGTTTGAGCATCTGCGCGGCTGACAGAGCGAGCGGATTGCTGGCGTTTACGACGCCAGCTGCGCCAACAGAGCGGTTATGGCCGCTGTCGCAATAGCCTTGTCCTGCTTGGCCGTCGCGCCTGAAACGCCTACCGCTCCAATCAGTTCGCCATTCACCAGAATGGGCAAACCACCCCCGAATGCCATCAGGCCACCATCAATCTGATCCATGCCGAGCAGCTTCTCTTGCTCGATAACCTGACCAAACACATCGGTCGGGCACTGAAATAAAACCGCTGTTCTTGCCTTGCGCTGACTGACTTCAGTTGACCCCAGAAAGGCCTTGTCCATCCGCAGGAAAGCAACCAGGTTGGCACCGCTGTCGACGACCGAAATACAGACATTCAATCCCATATCCTCGGCTTGTTTAACCGCATCATCGAGCATCTGGCGAGCTTGTTGGCAATTGATTGGGTTCATGGCGTGACCTTTTTATCAGGAAATCGGAATGCATGAATGCAGCCGCCAAGACAGCATCCAAAGAGTGACGATGCTACCACTGGGGCAGGATCGGCAGAGTACCAGATTCGGGATTTTACAATACCGAAGAGACCAGACTCAGGCAGTAGCGACCCGGACGGACGCCCTCTGTGATTGTTCGAACACAGCGCCAGATCATGGCAGACGCCGTTTAATGACCTGTTTATTTTTTCATCATTTTAGTTAGAGTCCTAACTAAAAATCTCCCTGCAAACCGTTGCCCTATGGGGTTTTCCACGCCAACAATCCATTCACGAACCGCCTGCCTTCATACCTGACAGTGTGGATTATCTGCGCCTCTTCAGTTGACATCAGCACTGAAGCCGTTACATTTTGGTTAAACGATCATTTAACAAAAAAGATTCTGGCCAGTAGAGGACTTCCTATGCCGAAGTTGGGAGTAGCAGAAATACGTAGACCACAATTGATTGAGGCCACCATGGATTCAATCAACGAAGTGGGTTTACACAAAGCCAGCGTAGTGATTATCAGCGGCAAGGCAGGGGTATCGCCGGCCATTATCAACCACCACTTTGGCGGCAAGGATAATTTGCTAGAGGCGACCATGCGGTCGGTGCTGAAACAACTATCGAGCAGTGTCCGCAAGCAGCTGGATCAGGTGGCACGTGATGATGTCCGTGGCCGTCTGGATGCCATTGTCTGCGGTAACTTCGACAAGTCGCAGACGGACCCACGGGTGGTAAAAACCTGGCTGGCGTTCTGGTCGCAATCGATGCACGTACCGGCGCTGTTCCGGTTACAGCGGGTCAACGAAAAGCGCTTGCTGTCGTATCTGATGTTTGAGTTGAAACAGGTGATGCCCCGGCATCAGGCCTGGCAGACCGCCCAGACCATCGCGGCGCTGATCGATGGTATCTGGCTGCGTGGCGCATTGCGGCCGGAAGGCATTGATGTCGGGATGGCGAAAAAACTGATCAGTGATTACATCGGCCAGCAACTGGCGAGCGTCGATGCTGATGATGCCCCGGCCCGACCGACGACCCCTATTCAGAACTAGAAGGTAACTCCATGCAAACCCACACTCTGTACATTCACGGCCAGTATCAGGACGCCACTTCTGGTGAAACATTTGCGACCTGTAACCCGGCAACCGGCGAAACCATTGCACTGATCCAGCAGGCCTCCAGTGCCGACGTCGACCGGGCTGTGGTTTCTGCCCAGGCCGGTTTCAAGGTCTGGTCGGCCATGACCGGGATGGAACGCAGCCGTATTTTGCGCAAGGCGGTTGAGATTCTGCGCCAGCGTAACGACGAGCTGGCCATGCTGGAAGTACTGGACACTGGCAAGCCGATTCAGGAAGCCAACTGCGTCGACATCGTCACCGGTGCCGATGTGGTGGAATATTTTGCGGGCCTGGCACCGTCGATTCAGGGCGAGCAGCAAGATCTGGGCGGCAGCAACTTTTTCTATACCCGCCGCGAACCATTGGGTGTCGTGGCTGGCATCGGCGCCTGGAATTACCCGATCCAGATCGCCATGTGGAAATCCGCTCCGGCGCTGGCAGCCGGTAACGCCATGGTGTTCAAACCCTCGGAAGAAACGCCGCTGACGGCGATGAAGCTGGCCGAGATCTACACCGAAGCCGGTGTGCCGGATGGCGTTTTTAACGTCGTGCAAGGGGACTACCGGGTCGGGGAAGCGCTGACTCATCACGCTGATATTGCCAAGGTGTCGTTTACCGGCGAGTGCGGTACCGGCAAAAAAGTGATGGCTGCCAGTGCCACCACACTGAAAGACGTCACCATGGAGCTGGGTGGCAAATCACCACTGATCATTTTTGATGACGCCGATCTGACCAACGCGGTATCGGCGGCAATGATCGCTAATTTTTACACCCAGGGCGAAGTCTGCACCAACGGCACCCGGGTGTTTGTGCACGATGCCATTTACGACGCTTTCCTCAGCCAGCTGCAAGAACGCACCGCCAGGCTGACCATGGGCGACCCCAGCGATCCAGCTACCCAGGTCGGGGCGCTGATCAGTATTGACCATATGCACAAGGTACTGGGATATATCGACGCCGCCAAAGAGGCGGGTGCCCGTCTGGTGATTGGTGGTGAACGGGCCATGACCGGCGACTGTGCCAAAGGGGCTTTTGTGCAGCCGACCGTCTTTGCCGATTGCCACGACGATATGCCTAACGTGAAAGATGAGATCTTTGGCCCGGTGATGTCGGTGCTGCGTTTCAGCGATGAAGCGGAGGTGATCCGCCGTGCCAACGCAACGGACTTCGGTCTGGCTGCCGGGGTCTTTACCCGTGATTTCTCCCGTGCCCATCGGGTGATCGCGGCAATGGAAGCCGGTATTTGCTGGATCAACAGTTGGGGCGCTTCACCGGCCGAAATGCCCGTGGGTGGTTACAAGTTGTCAGGCATTGGCCGAGAAAACGGGGTGGAAACCCTGAATCACTATACCCAGACCAAAAGCGTGTTTATTGAGCTGGGAGATGTCGAGAGTCCTTACGCATGAGTGGTCAATACGATTTTATTATTGTCGGCGCCGGCAGTGCCGGTTGTGTGCTGGCCAATCGCCTGAGCGCCAGCGGCGAGTACAAGGTGTTGTTACTGGAAGCCGGTGGCAGCGACAAAAGCATATTTATCCAGATGCCGACCGCGCTGTCGTACCCGATGAATACCGAAAAATACGCCTGGCAGTTTGAAACCCTGCCAGAGCCGGGCATCGACAACCGGGTATTACATTGCCCGCGCGGCAAGGTGCTGGGTGGCGGATCATCCATTAATGGCATGGTGTACGTCCGTGGCCATGCCCGAGACTTTGACGAATGGCAAGCCCACGGCGCAGAAGGGTGGGATTACCAGCACTGCTTGCCGTATTTCAAAAAGGCCGAGTGCTGGATGGGTGGCGAGAGCGAATACCGCGGTGGTCATGGCCCGGTCGGCACCAACAACGGCAACAACATGAGCCTGAACCCGCTTTATCAAGCCTTTATCGATGCCGGTAAAGACGCCGGCTATCCATACACTCCGGACTACAACGGTTATCAGCAGGAAGGCTTTGGGCCAATGCATATGACCGTCAAAGACGGTGTGCGGGCCTCGACTTCCAATGCCTATTTGCGGGAGGCGCTATCGCGTCCCAACCTGACGCTGAAAACCGGTGTGGTGGTACACAAGGTGTTGTTGAACGGCGATGGCCCGACGCTGGAAGCCACTGGCATCCAGTTCGAAAGCAACGGCAAGGTCGAACAGCACACTGCCCGCCGGGAAGTGATTCTGGCGGCGGGCTCCATCGGTTCACCACAGTTGCTGCAATTGTCCGGGATTGGTCCCAGGGATGTCCTGGCCAAGGCTGGCGTCAGCGTGCAACATGAGCTGCCGGGGGTGGGCGAAAACCTGCAAGACCACCTGGAAGTCTACTTCCAGTTTTACTGCCACCAGCCAATCACCCTGAACGGCAAACTCGACCTGTTTAACAAGGGGGTGATCGGTGCTCGCTGGCTGCTGTTCAAAAATGGTCTGGGTGCCACCAACCACTTTGAAAGCTGCGCCTTTATTCGCTCCCGGGCGGGAGTGGAATGGCCCAATATTCAATATCACTTCTTGCCTGCGGCGATGCGTTACGACGGTCAGGCAGCCTTCGATGGTCATGGCTTCCAGGTGCACGTCGGGCCGAATAAACCGGCCAGCCGCGGCAAGGTCTGGATTACTTCTGCCGACCCTCACGCCAAACCATCGATTTTCTTTAATTACATCGGCACCGAACAAGACCGGCAGGACTGGCGCGACACCATTCGCCTGACCCGCGAAATCATTCTGCAACCGGCGCTGGACGCGTATCGGGGAGATGAAATCCAGCCCGGTGCGGCGGTTCAGACCGATGCCGAGATTGACGCCTGGGTTCGGGCCAATGTCGAGAGCGCCTATCACCCGTCCTGTACCTGCAAGATCGGGGCAGACGACGACCCGATGGCGGTGCTGGACAGCGCTTGCCGGGTGCGGGGCATCGACAGCCTGCGGGTAGTGGATTCTTCCATCTTCCCGACCATTACCAATGGCAACCTGAATGCCCCGACCATCATGGTGGCAGAAAAGGCCGCCGACCTGATTCTGGGCAAGGGCGCTGCCACCGCGGCGGATGTCCCTGTCTGGATAGACCCCGACTGGCCAACCCAACAGCGCAGCGGTACGCCCAGGCGTGCGCTGGCCAACTCCACCGGCAGCGAAGATGCTGCATAACGCCCAACGTCACTGATGTATCTGCACCGCCAGGCCCCGGCCTGGTGATGAGCCGTAACTGATATTCAACCACTGAGGACAAGTCATGAAGACTGCAACATCGTTTACCGTATCCACCATCGCCCTGAGCCTGCTGATGCACGCCGGAGCCGCCAGCGCTGACCAGTGCGACACCGTCCGTTTTGCGGATGTCGGCTGGACCGATATCACCGCCACCACCGCTGTTGCCTCGGTGGTGCTGCAAGGCATGGGCTACGATACCAAAACCCAGTTGCTGTCGGTGCCGGTGACTTACAAGTCCCTTGCCAACAAGGACATTGATGTGTTCCTGGGTAACTGGATGCCGACCATGCAGGCCGATATCGAGCCTTACCTGAAAAACAACAGCGTGCAAGATCTTGGTCCCAACCTGACCGGTGCCAAATACACCCTGGCCGTGCCGAAATACGCCTACGACGCCGGTGTCAAAAGCTTTGACGACCTGGTGAAATTTGCCGATAAGTTTGATGACAGGATTTACGGTATCGAGCCGGGTAATGATGGCAACCGCCTGATTCAGGACATGATCGACCAGAACGCCTTTGGCCTGAAAGACTTCACTCTGGTGGAATCGAGCGAAGCCGGCATGTTGTCGCAAGTGAAGCGCGCCGTCCGTCGTGACAAATGGATTGCCTTCCTTGGTTGGGCACCACACCCAATGAACGCCAGCGTTGACATGATGTACCTCGACGGTGGTGATGACTTCTTTGGCCCCAACTACGGCGGTGCCAATGTGCATACCAACGTCAGCCAGGGCTATCTGGAAAGCTGCCCGAACGTTGGCAAGCTGCTGACCAACCTGACTTTCACCCTGCCGCTGGAAAACGAAATCATGGGCGCGATCCTGAACGATGGCAAAAAGCCGGAAGTCGCAGCGACCAACTGGCTGAAAGCCAACCCGGGCGTATTGAACCAGTGGCTGGCCGGAGTGAAAACCAACAGCGGTGCGGATGCGCTGCCAGCGGTACAGGCCTACCTGAAAAAGTAGACCGCCTCCCGGTCGGATAACGGCCAACCTGACCAACCATCAATAACCGGTTGGCTGACCATCCCGAACCAGGTGCGGCCAACACCGCTCTGGTTTGGAGTCTCTCGACAAGTCTGTGTTATCGCCGATCTGGTTGTGGTTCTGACCGCATCAGAGCCGTAGCCTGAGCCAGTGATAACGCAGACTTCTCCAGAGATTTCCGCTAACGATCAGAATGACCAGATCAAAAAAAACAGAACAAACAGAGGCTTGATATGAACTGGCTGTCCGATAACAAATTGCCGCTGGGCGCATGGATGGAAACATTCGTCGACTGGCTGACCGACCACGGAGCCTGGTTTTTTGACCTGGTGTCCATTTCTCTGGAATGGGTGATCACCTCGCTGGTGACACTGTTCCAATGGTTTCACCCGGCTGTACCGATTATTGCGACAGCAGCCATGGCCTGGTTTCTGCACCGCAGCATCCGGCTGGTGCTGTTTGTTGTCGCCTCGATGCTGCTGATTATCAACCTTGGTTATTGGGCCGAGATGATCGAGACCTTTGTGCTGGTCGTCACCGCCACCACGATTTGTATTCTGACCGGTGTCCCCGTAGGCATCTATGCCGGTCACAAACCCAAGGTGTACAACTATTTGCGGCCGGTGCTCGACCTGATGCAGACCGTCCCAACCTTCGTATACCTGATCCCGACCCTGGTGCTGTTTGGCCTTGGCGTGGTGCCCGGCCTGATCTCGACCATTGTGTTTGCCATTGCCGCCCCGATCCGGCTGACCTACCTCGGTATTCGTAACGTCCCGGAAGAACTGATTGAAGCGGGCAAGGCCTTTGGTGCCACGCCCCGGCAATTATTGTGGAAAGTCGAGCTGCCTGCTGCGCTGCCCAGCATTATGGCCGGCGTGACCCAGTGCATCATGCTGTCGTTATCCATGGTGGTGGTGGCCGCGCTGGTCGGTGCCGATGGTTTGGGCAAACCGGTGATCCGGGCACTCAACACGGTGAATATTTCGCAAGGCTTTGAAGCCGGTATCGCCATCGTGCTGGTGGCTATTATTCTCGATCGTATTTTCAAAGCGCCGGGCAAGGCAGAGGTATAACCATGAACGCCATTTCTATCAGAAATCTTGATGTTGTTTTTGGCGACACGGTCGCCCCCGCGCTGGCATTGCTGGATCAGGGTAAAACCCGCCAGCAGATCATCGAATCCACCGGCAGTGTGGTGGGCGTGCATAACGCCAGCATCGAGGTCAAGCAAGGGGAGATCTGTGTCTTGATGGGGTTGTCTGGCTCCGGCAAGTCCAGCCTGTTGCGGGCGGTGAATGGCCTTAACCCGATCTCTCGTGGTCAGGTACTGGTCAAGGATGGCGACGGCCAGGTTGATGTCGGCAGCTGTGACGCCAATACCTTGCGGCGGCTGCGGGCCGAACGGGTATCGATGGTATTCCAGAAATTTGCCCTGATGCCCTGGTTATCGGTGCTCGACAACGTTGCTTATGGTCTCGAACTGATGGGGCAAGGCAAGGCCGAGCGCCATCAGAAAGCCATGGAAAAACTCGACATGGTCGGTCTGACCGACTGGAAGGATGCATTACCGGCGGAGCTATCCGGAGGCATGCAACAGCGGGTTGGCCTGGCTCGGGCATTTGCCATGGACAGCGATATTCTGTTGATGGACGAGCCATTCTCTGCACTCGACCCACTGATTCGGGCGCAGCTACAGGATGAACTGCTGGTGCTGCAGCGCAGCCTCAACAAGACCATTCTGTTTGTGTCCCATGACCTGGACGAAGCGTTAAAAATTGGCACCAATATCGTCATTATGGAATCAGCCCGGATTATTCAGCAGGGCGCACCGGAAGACATTGTAATGAACCCGGCCACCGCCTATGTGGAAGACTTTGTTGCCCATACCAACCCATTGAATGTCCTGGCTGGCCGGTCTCTGATGACCGCAGCGGATGAGCTGACGCGGCAAGGGAACGACACCCTGGTGTGCAGCGAAAAAGACATCTGGCTGGCATCCGATGGCAAAACAGCCCATCGCCACGGCGAACCGGTCCCCATGCAACAATGCGGCATCGAGGCCAACACGGATATGCCACCACTGGGCACCATGGCAATGACAACGCCAGATATTTCCATGCGACGGGCGATCGAAATCCGTTACGCTACCGAGCAACCCGTGGTGCTGGCTGAACATGGCAAATTGGTGGGGGTACTGACCGACCATAACTTCTATCACGCCATGCTGGGTAAACATTTTAATGGTGCTGCTACGGCGTAATCTTGCGCGCCATGCACCATTGAGCATCGAGCCTGGCTTTGTCCGTGGGGTTGAATGCCCGTGGCAAGACTACTCCTCTGCCAGTGCGCTATTGGCCCGGTCTTGCAGTGGCTTGAGTAAATAATTCATCAGTGTGCGTTCACCGGTACGAATAAACAGACTGACCGACATACCCGGTCTTGGGGTGAAATCCTCTAATTGTTGATAACCATCCGGGCCAATACGGACCAGCACGGCATAGTAGGGCAGGCCGGTCTGATCATCTTCCGAGCGGTCGGCGGCGACGGTTGCAACCGTGCCCATGATATCGGGCGTACGGTTCTGGTTGGCCGCCGGAAACAGAATCCGAACAGGTAAACCGGGTTCGACTTTATCGATCAGGTGCACTGGTACCTGGGCTTCAACGACCAGGGTGCCACTGGCAGGCACCACATCGAGCAGATGACTGCCCGGATTGATAAAGCCGCCTTCGGTAAATACACTCAGCCCCATGGCCACGCCATCGACAGGGGCCAATACCCGGGTTTGCTCCAGGCTGTATTGGGCTGCGCGCAGCTTTTGCGCCAGGGATAACAGATTGAGTTCAGCCTCGGCATAGGCTTCGTGTACCTGTTCGAGAAAGGATTGCTGATGCGACGATTGGCGGATGGCTAACTCTTGCAGCTGTTGCTGCAATTGCCCTAGTTGACCGATATTCTCGGCCAGTTTACTGTCGGTTTCGGCGTGCAGGCGCTCCATTTCCAGCAAGCGTACCCGGGAGACATAACCGGATTTTTCCAGTGCTTTCATTCCCGCTAGTTGCTCATCCAGCGTGGCACGCTGACGACGGCGGCTGCTATTGCTGTCGCTCAGACCTTTCAGTTGGTAATCCATGCCGGTGATGATTTCATCGTAGCTTTGTAAGGCTTGTGCCAGTGAGCGCTGCCGGGCCTGGAACAACCGTTGCTGGCTGTGTACGGCATCGGTGGCCCGCTCCATCAAGTCCGCCGGAAACTCAATGTTTGCTTGCCCATCGCGTTCCGCTTTCAGACGAGTCAGCAAGGCCAGGGCATTGTCGTACTGAATCTGCACTTCACGCAGATGCGCCTCGGCCCGGGTCGGATTCAGACGGATCAATACCTGCCCTGCGTGGACCTGGTCGCCGTCGCGTACCAGAATACGCTCAATCTGACCGCCATCCGGATGAAACAGACTCTTGCGCTGCCCTTCGACGATCAGCTGACCATTGACCGGAACGCCCTTGTCCAGTGGTGCCAATGAGGCCCAGCCAAGAAACCCCAGTACACCGGCAATAATCAACAGCCAGCCGGCGCGTACATAGCGCTGACTCTGGTAGGGAATGGCCATCTCTGTGTTGGCTGCGCGCAGGGTGTGAGCATATGGCAATGTGGTTACGGTCATTGTCCGCTGGCCTCTGTGGAGTGGGATTTTGAAGAAGACGAAGGCGTTGAAGGTGATTCTGGGGCCGACGATGGGGCTGCTGTGCTGAACGACACCGTTGGCGAGTGATAAACCTCCGGCGTTGGCTTGATCTTCTTCGCCGCCCCCGACAACACCTGCTCCCTTGGCCCAAAGGCGCGCATCTGGCCATCCGCCAATACCAATAAATGGGAGCAGGACGACACCAGCGCTGGACGGTGAGTAATCACCACCACCGTACCGCCCCTGTGTTGTTGGCTAATGATTGCCTGCTTGAGGGCCTGTTCGCCAGCGTCATCCAGGCTGGCGTCCGGTTCATCCAGCACCAGTAACGCCGGGTTACGGTACAAGGCCCGAGCCAGCCCGACCCGCTGGCGTTGACCGCCGGATAATCCCCGGCCGTTTTCTCCCAACAGGGTCTCGTAACCGTCGGGTTTTTGCAGAATCAGCTCATGGATACCCGCCAGCTTGGCCGCCGCGATCACCTGCTCGGCATCGACCTCACCAAAGCGGGCAATATTATCGCTGATGGAACCGGCAAACAGCTCGACATCCTGCGGCAGATACCCCAGCGAAGGGCCAAGCTCCGCTTTGTTCCAGCGAAAAATATCCGCTCCATCAAGACGGACTTTGCCAGATGCCGCAGGCCATACCCCAACCAACAGCCGCGCCAATGTCGACTTGCCAGAGCCAGACGGCCCCAATACGCCGAGCACACTGCCGGATGGCAACTGGAAATTCAGTCGTGATAACACCACTTGCCGTGTGCCCGGTATTGCAGCACTGAGATGTTCAATACTCAATTCACCAGAAGGGGCGGGCAGAGACAATGTTGTTACAGGAGGAGGGCAGGCCTGCAGCAACTCCGACAGCCGATGATAAGACTGCCGCGCTGTGGTCCATTGCTTCCAGGCGCCAATAACCGCATCCACCGGAGCCAGAGCACGACCCATCAAAATAGAAGCGGCAATCATCATCCCGGCACTGATCTCACCCGAGATCACCAGCAACGCAGCCAACCCCAGAATCATCGACTGTAAGGTAATACGGATACCACGACTGGCCGCCGCCACCGAACCGGCTTTTTCACTGGCAATGCGGTGATGATCCAAAAACTGTTGGTGTAACTGAAACCAGCGCTGCCGCAACGCTGGCAACATGCCCATGGCTTCAATGACCTCGGCATTACGCAATACCGAGTCCGCCTGATAACCGGATTTGATTGACGACTGATTGGCTGCCTGCAAGGGTTTTTGGGTGAGTTTTTCATTCAGTATCGCCAGCCCGATCAATACCAGGCTGCCCACCGTTGCAAACAAACCCAACCAGACATCAAACATATAGATTACCGCCAGATACACCGGCACCCAGGGCGCATCAAAAAACGCCAGCAAGGGGTTGCCGGTCAAAAACTGACGAATACCGTTAAGATCACCCAACGACTGGTTGGCGTTAAAGCCGCCCTTGCGCAAACTGGCAATAAAAGACGACGAATACACCTGTTGACTGAGCTGAATATCCAGCTTTGTGCCCAGCCGCACCAGCACCCGACTACGAATAAACTCCAGCGCTGCCATTAACAGATACAAGCCCAGCAAGATCAGACTGAGCATCAACAGCGTCATGCTGTTTTGCGAACTGATCACCCGATCGTACACCTGCAACATATAAATAGCCGGGGCCAGCATCAGTAAGTTGATCACGGCACTGAAGGCCGCCACCGACATATACACCGACTTGCAGCCCAACAACGCCTCACGCAGTGGGGAAGTATTGGCTGAGGCAGCCGCTTCAGGTTTCATAACAGACTCCGGGATTCAGGCTTTTTATCCAGCCGGCGCTGGGTAACTGCGCCGACTGAGATAGCGATTAAAGGTAGTTGTTAAAGACGGTTATTAAAGATGGTTATTTTAATGGTGGTTATGGTCGTTATGAGTGATCGCTGTACCCCGGAAACCGGGGCAGAGGCTATCCATGGATTAACTGGCCGACGTCACCCGACGGCGACGGAACAGCAGCAAGGCTGCGGGTAGCAGCAGAAGAGGGTTAAAAGCACCGCCGGAGGAGGAGCCGGCATCAACGGATTCACTGATTTCGACAGTTATATCTAAAGGCGTTGCCGATACTTCATCGCCACCCAGACCGGTACAGGTCAGCTCATACGTATACTCGCCGGGTACCCCTGTAATTTCTTTAGAGCCGCTGACGGCTTGCTCGGTATCCAATGTGCCCCAGTTAGTGTCACAGCTGGCGGCATTTTCGGTTTGCCAATTGATGGTAAAGGTTTCACCTTGTTCGACTTCGTACAAATCTGAACGAAAATCAATAATGGATACTGGATCCGGTAGACCGGAGGCCAGCACTCTGAGGGTTTGGCTGGATTGTTCTGTACCGTTATCACAGGTCAGGACAAATTCGTTGGTGCCTTCGTTAGCGATAACCACTGTTTGGCTGGCATCTGTCAGCTCAGAGATGGCCTCGTCCCAGTCGCCGCTGGCGCTACAAGTTACGTCGCTGAGTTCCCCGGATGGATTCGTGACATTCCAGTTCAAAGTGGCCTGCAAAGCCCCCGACTCCCAAGTCAATTCAGGGGTTTCTGTCCAAAAGGCGGTGATAACAGGAGATGTTGGGATAATATCGGTATCGACTTTAAACACCGTACTGCTTGAAGCTGTAGTTGAACCAAAAAAGTTACCGTCTGGGCTGACAGGGCTAAGACCGACCGGAAAGGCTTTTACATCATTGTCAGAACTGAACTCATATAAGGTTTCAAATATGTCGGTTACGGGGTCGAGCCTATATAAGGTTCCCTCACCGTTGGCATTTGTTGTTACATTGCTTCCTCCCTTCCCGGTGACGCCATAAATCATTCCATCCATGCCCAATTGCAAAGTACGCGGTGAATTACCCATGGGCGAGGAAGTGCCATTAAAATCGACTACCTTGAACCAAGAAGCATCAATGGTGTCGGCATCCCCGGAAGATAAATCCAGGCTATTGAGTATTCCATCACCACCATCGACAACCGGATGGCCATCAGTAATATAATAAAGTTTATCGTTAATGGTGGTTAACCATGCTCCAGAGTCTAAACCTGGATCTTCCAAAATATACGCTTGGCGGAGTACCGAATAGTCATTATTATTGGCGGTATCGATTTTAAAAATGGTTCCAACTCTAAAAGTGGTGCCACCGCTTTCAAAACTTTTATTGCCCCCCTCGGTATTTATGCCGTAAATCGTTTGTCCATCGGCATCGATGAATAAGTTGACGGGTTCATAGCCTTCTGCAAAGGCGGTAGCTTCATTGTCGCCTTCTGCGTCCACAACAACTTCTTTGATAACTTCTAATTCGCCTTCGGCACTTAAACGGTAAATACGGTTAACAGCCTCAATTTCTGTATCGCCTTCAGCCTTACTGATAAAGTAGAGATTATCGTCGTTATCCAACACCATATTGCCGGTTGGACAAATGGCCGCACCCAGATTGGTTGTCATATCCACCATTCTTTCCGAAGCCTCCTCAGCCCAAGGGGTATATTTAGTAATGGAACCATAAACCCGGCCGGTAATCTCACTACTCCCTTGTATTTCTCGAAGAACCTCTGGGCAGCGAGTTTCTGCACTGTGCCCTAAAAAAATCTGCCCGCGATGATTACTGACCAAAGTAGTGGCTTCATAGTAAAAGTCGACTTCATCCAATTGCGGGTCACTGCCATCGGGTTCCATCGATAAAATAGAGAGAACAGATGGAGATGAAGATCCATCGATATATTTGCCGTAAAGACGACCGTCAGAACCGTAAATAAACTTGGTGAGTACAATATCCGTTTGATCGGTGGAATAAATTCTCTCAACCGACGGAGCGGCCTGCAAACTGAAACTGATTCCCGTTAGTAACAGAGTGCTGATTATACGTTTGGAAAACATATTTCTTCTCCAGAAAATAAAAAAGGGCCGCCTTAAAAAGACAGCCCCAAAGGTTAATTAAACAACAAAGTTGTCTGTAGTTAGGCCAGATGAAACACCTGTGATTTCAACTGTATGTGCAATAAACCCTTCATAGTAGGTGAGCACGGCATTACCCGTGCTGTAATCAACCGCGGTAACAGCAGCGGCCGCATCTGCAAAGCTGTTGATTCCATCAATATTGATGACATCCCCGCCGGAACCGACTTGGAAACCGGCATTAATAAGATCATCACCCCCGCTCAGGACAAACTCATCTTGACCGCTAAAGGCATCAAACGTATCGGCAACGCTGGTTCCGTTGTGAGTAATGTCATTGGCGTTAAGGATGGTTTCCAGCGTACTGGTATCACCGCTCATCAGACCATTAATCAGATCGTGCACATCGTTGTCGTCAGTAGCAGAGTTACGATCAATAATTTCGTCGTAAGCACCATCACTGTCGTTATCCAACATGCCGTTGCCAATGGCTTCGTACAGGCCATCAATGGCGAACAAATCAGAGGCCAGACTACCGCTACTGTAAGCACCATCACCGAAGGTCAGAGTATCGATTGCACCGGCCAGAGTGTGGGATGGTGAGGTGCCACCGGTGTAAATCATGTCATCGGAAGAGTAAGTGGTACCGCTGCTGTCTTCCAGAGTGACGGTTTCACCTGCAATCAGAAAACTGACATCACTTTCAGAAGTCATGGTGTTGGCCAGGTCACTACCGATCACTTGGGTGTAGTAGTAAGACTCACTGTAAGTTTCGTCACCAATATCCAGGTCGCTGCCAGGGCCGTCAGCAAAGGTCATATTGGCGGCGTGTGTGGTCTCGCTGTAGGTGGTTTCGTAATAAGTAAAGTAGTCCTGCAGGCCGTCGTAGCTGGAAAAGTTACTGTCGTAAGTAATGGTTAAACTCATATTGAAATCTCCATGATCAGGTTGAGTTTACAAGTGGTCGTATCCGTAAAATCCGGTAGAATCAGAGCCTGTATGTGATAGGTAAACGCTGCTTTCCGGTGTTGTACGAGATGACCAGAGGGTGGCCTTGACGGGATCAAGGCCGTGGTTGCTTCAGGGTGGCGTTGCCGCGCCACCCTGATGGCAATAGCGTTAAGTGTTGGGGTGATATCCAATGCATGCCGGATCATCAGAAGCCCCACTGTAAGTTGGCGGTAAGGGTTCGGCCCGGTGCATAGGTGAGTACCATGCCGTCGCCCATGGCCTGGATATATTCCCGGTCGGTGATGTTTTTCAGATTAAAGCCCAGTTGCAGTGCTTCGCTGAGCTGATAGCTGCCGTAGGCATCCAGAACGGTGTAAGGGCGCAAGCCGATTTTTTCTCCGGCAACGTCTTCTGTTCCATCCAGAGTTCCCCAGAGGGAGCCGTATTGCCCGGTCTGGGTAGCCCCTGTCAGAGTCATACCGATATCCAGTGTGTTATCAAGCAAACGAGCACCGAGCGTTATCTTGCCGGTCCATTCCGGTTCTGGTGGGAAATACAGAGTGCCGGCAGCGATGCAGTCTTCGTTGACATAATCAGGGCAATAGCTTGACGGGTCTTCGCCATCCGGGCCGCCCAGAGCCCAGGCGTTATAGAGTAATCCCCAATCTTCATGATCATTGAAACGGGTGTAGCCACGTTCGGTACGTGTGAGGTTGAGGCCGCCGTAAAAATTATAAAAAGTAAAATCCAGCTGTAACTCTTCGCCTTCGTAAATCAGGTCATTGAGTGCATTGACGTACATCGAGCTATAGGCATAAAAAGGCGTGCCCACAAAGCCTGGTGTTGCTGTCCCTGTCCCATAAATAATGTAATTTTCTGTGCGGTTGTAATAGTGCAGCAGCTTGACGCTCAGGGTGTTTTGCGGGTTTTTCTGGCTGGTTAGCTGCCAGTTAAAGCCTAACTCCCAGCTGCGGGTTTCTTCTGGTTCCAGCATCCAGTTGGGGTAGGTATTCACCGCGGTCACATGGCTGGGCTGGGTGCTCGCGGTCAGGGTTTCGGTGATTTGTGGTGGCCGCCATGAAAGACCGCCACTGGCAAACAGTTGTAATTGATTGGATGGGTCTTGTATCAGGTCGTAGGCCAGTCCCAGACTGGGTAACCAGCGGTTATCACTGCGATCAACATCTATATCGGCGTACTGCCATAACTGCTCACCATAGGTTTCTGAATCAGCGCGTGCATCGGAGTCATAAAAACCGGTGTTACCCCACAGTCGATAGGTTTCCCAGCGAATGGCGGGTGTTAGAGTCAGACGTCGGTATTGCCAGTTGCTGCTGAGCCAAAGGCCGGTGAGCTGACGTTTGCCCTCCGGTGTGCTGCCGGCGAGTAAATCCACGTCGTTATCACTCAGTACTTCGGAGTCGGCATCCGGCCGGTTGCGATCCTGAAAAACCTCAATGCCGTAGTCCAGCATCAGATGGGTATGGCCCGATGACCATTCAGAGCGGTTGCTCAGCACCCCGCCCAGCGTGTCGGTGTGTGTGGTAACGCTGTAGCTGTCGTCGCTGTCTTGACTGATATTATGAGTGGATACCTGATACAGCTTGGCCTGGGCATTGATCCAGTGGGAGTCAGGGTTGTAGTAGAGATCAAGCGCATAACTCTGGGTGTCGGTATCATTGGTGCTGGTGATAGGGTAAATGCCTTCGCTGTCGTAGCTGTAGGAGGCACAAAAATCCGGATATTGGCCGTAGTAGTCGGAGTCGGTATCGCAGTATTTCTGGTATTCCTTGTAGGTGCCAGCCTGATCGGTATCAATGGCTGAGCTTTCGCCGTAGCGGGTGGTGGTACTGATCGCACTGGCTTTCAGTATCAGATCATCGGCAATGTGCCAGTTCGCTTTGGCAATCCAGGATTCCATTTCCTGGCCGGTGCCATTCACAATGCCAGTATTAATGTAATAGTCGTTTTGTCCCCAATAAACCGCATCCCCTTGTGTACCCGGTTCGTATTGATCGGAGTCTTTGCGGCTGTAGCCAATCAGCACATCAGTACGATCTGTGGGCCGGAATGCCAATACCAAAGAGCCGGACGGGTTCTGGCCATTGGCCCATTTACCAACGCCACTGGCCAGCCGCAAGCGGCCGCCAGAGGTTTTATCTGCGGCAATAATGTCGTCGGCTTCCAGGGTTTTGAAGGTGGCAACCCCACCGCTGGCGCCGGCGCCACCGGCTCCGGCGTAAGCGCCTTTTTGCACTTCTACTTCGCTCAGGAATTCGGTATCAAAAAACATTTCGCCGTTACGCTGGCCATGGCCGCTGCGTTGGAAGTTCTGGCGCATGCCGTCGATGTTCATATTGACGCGGCCAAAGTCTTTCAGGCCTCGAATATTCACTGAAACGCTGGGGTTCTGTTCATTGGTGGCGGTGTAGACCCCGGCGGTGGACTGCAAAATTTCACTGGCATGGCGCGGGCCGGTGCGGTCCATCTCGGTGCGGCCGATGATGCTGGTGCCGTCGGCGCGTTCATAAATCTGGGAGCGGGAACCCGACTGGGCAACCACCTGCATGGTGTCCAGCATCAGGGTGCCGACAGGTGCTTCGATAAGAGAGGCGGCCGGATCATAGACGGTTACTTGTTGGCCGTTGTTTTCTATCCGGAAAGACAGGCCGGTGCCGCGCAGTAATAAGGAAAAACCTTCTCCGATGCGGTATTCCCCTTGCAGGCCGGCACTGGTTCGGTTTTTCGTGATAGCGGGATCAAACAGTACCGATACCCCGGCTTCGAGCGCAAAGCGATTCAGGACGGAGGTCAGGGAGCCAGCCGGGATCTGGTAGTTCTGACCTGTCTGTTCTTGTGTCTGGCCTGTGGTCTGGCTTTCTGCCTGTACCGGGGCTACTGCAGGCAGTAACAGACAGATGGCCAGCAAGGTTGTGGCGTTGCTGTTGGTAAGGTTGTTTTTCATAGGTGCGAAGTATTCTTGTTTGCGTTTGTACTATAAGACGCACCACCATAAAAATCGGGCAGAAAAAATTGAATGTTTTTGCGGTCGGTAAATTTCGAGTGACTAACGGGTGTTTTATAGGTGTTCAGCCAGGGCGGCCTATCAGGGCTGGCACAGAGGGATTGAACAACTCAATGACGCAGAATGGCGATACGAGGATAAGGCCGGTACGGCAGTGCCCGCCGGTTGGTCAGTGATTACGTGGCCGTACCATGGCAAAGAATTTGCCAGCCCGGTTAACCCGGATTGGCAAGCTGTGCTCCAGATGGGTGAGGATTTGTTCGGGGGCATCAAGGATAAAGACGCCGGAGACCTGGATGGATTGCAGCGCCGTGTCGCTATACAGCAAGGGGCCGGGGTAATAACGCGATATTTCTGCCAGCAGTCTGGAGAGAGGCCAGTTGTCGACCACCAGCTTGCCGCTGGTCCAGGCGGTGTGGAGGTCTGCATCGACCGTATGAGGTGTGGCGACCTGTTGGTTATCCGCGCTGGTGGCTTCGTTTTGATGGATCACTACACAGGGGGATGTCTGTTCCGGGCAGACGTTGACCTTGGATTCGGTCACGACTACCTCGGTTGTCTGACGGCGTACCCGAACGGCGTATTGGGTGCCGAGTGCAGTGGCTGTGGCGTGCTCGGTCTGGATCACAAACGGGCGGCTGACATCGGCAGCAACGGTGATATACAGCTCGCCCTGTTTCAGATGAATGAGGCGTTGCTGGTTCGTAAAGTCGACGTCAATGGCCGAGTCGGTGTTAAGGATAATTTCGCTGCCATCGTTGAGTGTGATTTGCTGTCGCTGGCCGTGGCTGGTGTGATAATCCGAGAATAGCCCGGATAGTTCGCTGCTGAGACTGATCCAGCAGGCTGATAGCGTCACCATGGCGACCAGAGGCAATGTGGAACGCTTTGTCCGGGTTGCTTGTTGTAATGCTTTGGCGGCGGGCAGACGCAAGTCTTCTTCAATATGGTCCAGCTGTTGCCAGACGCTGGCCATCCGATCGAAAGCCTGTTCGTGGCGTATGCTTTGTTGACGCCAGCGTTCAAAATCCTGGCGTTGTTTGGAGGTGACCTGTTCATCGCCCAAGGTGGCATGCCACAGTGCCGCCTGATGAAGAATCTTGCGATTGATTGACGCGGGTTCTGATCTTGCCATATGGGTTGGCTCAGTTTTCCAGCAGGTCGTAACAGTGCAGCATGGCACTGGCGATGTACTGTTTGACGCTACTGTGGGAGACGTTCAGGCGTTGTGCTATATCGGCGTACGTCAGCCCTTCCAGGCGGCTCCAGATAAACGCATTACGTACTTTTTCTGGCAACCCTTCCAGCATGCGGACCAGGGCGGTGAGTAGTTCGGTCACTTCGGCCTGGGTTTCGGCGGAGCAACTGCAGGCATCTTCCTGATTGAATTCTGTCCAGGCTTCGATCCAGGCTTGTTCTACCCGGCGTTTACGACTGTCATCGATCAGCAATCGGCTGGCGATGGTTTTCAGGTACGCTCTGGGCTCGCGCAAGGAGTGGAGCTGTGAGTGGTTCAGCAGTACCCGGATAAAGGTGTCGTGAGCGAGGTCGGCAGCCCGTTCGGAGCTGCCCATTCTCTGGTTTAGCCAGTTGCGCAGCCAATGGTGATGGTTGGTGTATAGCAGGCTCAGTGCTTCGCGTTCGCTTGTCGTACTCTGCATTCCCGGCCTCGCATCAGAAAACACTTGATGATAATTGTTCTCATTATCTATAAGGGACTGATTATTTCAAGCATGATTCTGAGTTTGGGCAGAATGAATGGCTTGGCGGCGAGAACTCCCTGTCTGTCTGCGTCACATTGTCAGCGTTTTTTTTGCCCTTTCCCCAGACTTGTACGTCTTGGTAAGTACAGCGTGGCAAAAATGTTGCCATGCAGCATAAATACTTGGGGACATCTATTTAATCCGGTGCTCACTCTGGGCTACCAGTGGCCATTCTATTGGCCGACAAATCAGATGAGATCAGACAAGCCAAGGCCCTCAAACAGCGTAAGGAGAACAGCATGACAAACACCAGTACGGCGGAACGTAGCCGCACCAAGCAACTTGAAGTACTTACCGATGCCCAGCATCAGCAGCTGCACCGGTTGGTGGCAGAGGGCAATCCATTTGCTACCCGCGAAAACTTTGCTATCTGGGTCAGTGTTCAGTATCAGTTTCAGCAGAAGATTGCGGATTTGTACCGTAATCCGACGCTGAAATCACTGCTCCCTGATTTGGAAGACCGCAGCCGTCTGCAAGCCGCAGCAGCGGACTTGAAGGATCTGGGGCAGGAAGTCCCACAGGCCGATGTGATGAATGCCGATGATCTGACGACGGCTCAGGTGTTGGGCTGGTTGTTTGTGTCGGAGGGGTCGACGTTGGGGGCGGCGGTGTTGCGCAAGAAGGCATCGGAGTCTTTGGGGTTATCGGATGAGTTTGGTGCTCGCCATCTGGCGGCATCACCAGAAGGCCGCGCCAGGCATTGGAAAGCCTTTACTGCACTGGTGAATGAGCTACCGATGAGCGAAGAAGAAGAACGTCAGTTAGGGGAAGCGGCTCAGGCAGCGTTTACCTATTTTGCCGTTGAATTGCGTAACGCGTATGGCATCCCGGCCTGACCCAAAACACACCATGGTAACAGCGCCATTGCGTTTGCTGTTGATGATGCTGGCTGTTGCCAGTTTGGCGCTAGGCGTTATCGGGGTGTTTGTACCGGGGTTGCCGACTACGGTATTTGTTCTGATCGCGGCCTGGGCGGCCGCGCGCAGTTCCGCTCGGTTTTCAGCCTGGCTGGAGTCGCATCATCTGACCGGGCCATTGATACGTAACTGGCGGGATGGTGGCTCTATGCCTCGTTCTGCCAAGTATGCAGCGACGGTCAGTATGTTCTTATCGGCGTTGGTGATGTGTCTGCTGCATCTGCCGATCTGGATTATTGTTCTGGCAGATACCAGTATGGCGCTGGTGCTGATCTGGTTATGGCGTCGGCCGGAGCCGTTGTCGGCGGTCAAGACCGATTAGCCAACAGGATCCAGGGTTTCGATGCCAGCATTCAACAGTCCAACAGCCGGGTAACAGCCGGGTAACAGCCGGGCAGTTGGCAGGGCGTGTCTCCACGCCCTGTTTTAATCATCCACTCTCGTATTTACCCTCTCTCATGTTAGCCATTACCAAAGGGCCATTGCAGTTCCAGCAACAGGTTACGTCCCATGACGGGAGCGTACTCCTTGAGATAGGAGGTGTGCTGTTCGCCGTATTGGTCGGTGAGGTTGCGCAGTTGGGCATCCAGTCGCAACGTTTGGTTGGCAAACCGGATTTCTGTCCGTGCGGAGAGATTCAGCTGATACCAGTCCGGGCTGATGGTTTCTGCCGCGGTGACGCGTGTCTGACGAGCGTGGTAGAACACTTCAGCTCGTAGCCGGGTGGTGTTGTGCTGGTGATTGATGGCCAGCATCAGGTTGTCTGCTGGCATACGTGGCAGGTCGTCGCCAGATTGCACCAGCCAGCCGCGGGTCAGGGAAGCTCCCATATCCAGCCCCCATTGCTCGTTGATCGGGTGTACCCAGGTGGCATCGACACCGGCCAGGCGGGCATCGGTCTGTTCATGACGGTACACCCGGTTGCCGTGGTAAGGGTCGGTAAACTCTTTCAGGTCGTTATAGATGTAGTCCTGATAGTCGTAAAAGTAACCACTGATACGCCATTGGCTGGCGTTGGCATCGGGGTAACTTTGCCAGCTGATATCCAGCGCCCGGGCGGTTTCCAGCTTGAGGTCGGGGTTATCCAGCTGAAAGGAGAAAGTGGCATGATGGTCACCATTCCAGTACAGCTCGTCGGTGGTGGGTGCCCGCTGCAGGCGTGAGAGCGTGGCGATCATCTGGCTGACGTCGTTCAGGTCGTAAGTGAGGCTGGCGGACAGTGACACGGGTGTGTACTGACGGGTTTTGTAATACGACTCATCCTGGCGGAAGCTGGCACTGATAACGGTTTCATCTGCCTCAATCTGGCGTTGTTCAATACGGCCACCGAGAGACAGTTGGCCAAAGATCAGCTGTTGGTCGGCATGCCAGAAACCGATGATATCGCGATTGACGGTCGCCGGCATGGGCGTGTCGTGGGCAAATTTATAGCCTTCGTAGAGAGTGAAGTCAGACCCTTGGGTGCCATCCCAATCTTCATCACTGTGGTCGGCAATCTGTTCGCAACCGGAATGGTCATGGCACAGTTCAAAATTACGCTGGTTGCTGCCGATACCCAGGGTGCCGACCCAGCCAGACTCGGTCTGGTAGTCCAGTTCGGTGCGCCATTCCCGGAATTCCTGAATAAACAAGCCGACCACCAGGTCGTCTGTCAATTCATCGTGTTCGTAATCACTCCAGCCCAGTTGTAATCGCCAGGCCTCGGCCCAACTGCTATTGAGGGGGAGTTCTGCGCGCAGGTCGTAGCGCGTCTGGTCAGGAGCGACCCGAGTGTCATCGTTGTCTTCGTTAGGGACGGCGTAGTCGCTGCTGAGGTTGCTGATACTGAGACCAATGTAGCCGTAATTGTCGAAGATCCGGCTCAGGCCCAGTGCCATGCCCTGGCTGCTGGTGTCGCTGTTGAGAATTTCGCCAGTGCGGTCGCCGCTCTGTGCGCCATTCGCACCTGCATGATAATTATTGCCTTCACGGTCAAAGCCATCGATATGCACAATGGTCTGGCCATTACCGGCATCAAGCCGGGCAATACGAGTCCAGCCCTGATCATTGCTGGAATATCCCAGAGTGACTTCACCGTTGATGCCATCCAGTTCGGTGTCGTGAATACGCTGGTCCTGGACGTTAACAATGCCGCCAAGGATACCGCTGCCGAAGCGAAAAGCAGCCGGGCCTCGCACCAGCTCAACCTGGTTTGCGGCGGCGAGGTCGGCCATTGGGGCATGGTCGGAACTCATGGCGGAGAGATCCGCGCTGTCTGCGCCATTGGTCAGGATTTGTACCCGGTTGCCGGATAATCCGCGTACGACCGGACGGGCAACGCCCTGGCCAAACGAGGCGTTGCTGACGCCGGGCATGGACTCCAGCAAGGCCCCCAGTGACTGGCTGCGGTTACCCTGAATCGACTGTTGATCAAGAACCTGGGTGGCGGCTTCGGATGGGGTTTGTTCCGGGGCAGTGACGCGAATTTCTTCGAGGTCGAGCCAGTCTTCCTGGTTGCTTTCTGTGTTGTCTGAAGCGCCTGTATCGGCGCTTGTCGTCTCTGCGTGGGACAGGGTGGCGAGTATTAGTAATGGCAAGCCAATGGCGGTTGCCATTGGCCGTGGTAATACACCCCCCGACCGCTTGCGGGTCAGGGGAGGGTTGGCAGAGGTATCTGCCGAGGCGCCACCGTTTCCGGTGGTGCCTCGCCTGTTAATGGTCATGGTCATGGTCGTCGTCGTCATCATCTTCATCGTCGTCATCCGCTTCCAGCATCACGGTAGACTGGATTGCAATGCCGCTGGAGAGTGCCAGTGCACTGCCATGTAAATGCCAGGCACCACCGTCATGGGAGTCAACCGTGTACAGATGACCGCCGCTGTTATCGGTGATCATGAAGGCCGAGCTGCCAGCAGCCAATTGTATATCATCGCAGCTGAAGCTGGCGCTATCGACTTCGCTGAGGCTGATACTGGCTGGGTCCAGACCGCTATCACTCAGGTCAAGCACTTCGGCAGTGGCGTCGTCATATACCGCGATAACGGCAGTTGCTTCGTCGTTGAGGGCAGCAGCACAAATGTTCTGGCCTTCTTCCAGGCTGAACCCGGGATCGCTGCTGTGGGTGTGGTTGCCGTGAGGATAAACCATCGAAACGGTGTTGCTATCGGTGCTGTACAGCAAGATATAGTCACCACCGCTGTTCCAGCCGCTGACGGTTTCGCCGGTGAAGGTAGTGCCGCTGTAGGCGGTATGGACGTCGCTGTCGTCTTCGTCTACGACCACGTAACGCAAGGCTTCATCACACTGGATCAATACCAGTTCGTCGTTCTGCATGGCGGCAGAAGGTGATGTACAGGTATGGCTGCTCAGTATCTCGCCGTCGCTGTAAAGGTGCACCTGATTGTTATAGAAGGCGGCATACAGGCTTTCGCCTTCATCCAGAATCAGTGCCGGAAAGGTCTGGGTAATATCAACCAGAGTAAAGTCTTCTTCCGGGCCGCTGGCGCTTGTCAGGTCTTCAGCCGGGTAGAATTCGGTAACGCCGTCTTGCAGCAGAGCAAAGTGGTTTTCTGTCATGACCATTTGTGGGTCATCTTGCGTGACGGTCAGGGCATCCAGAAAGACGGGGTCAGTTTCTGGCTCAGTGTCCAGACCACTGCTGATAAATTGCACGCCAGAAGCCGTAACCAGAGCAGCGCTCAGGCCATCATCGGATTTTAACAGTTGTCCGGCTGTGGCCGCTGCCTGACCAACCAAACTGACGCTGGCTTCATCCCGATCATATACGGAAATATCCTGGCTGGTCTGTTCAGCCATGACCAGACGCTGGCCGTATTCATCGCTGTGGTCGTGGTCATCTGAACTGGATGAGCTGTCATCCGAGCTGCCACAGGCACTGAGCAGCGCACTGGTGATAGCCAGAAAAAGTATCTTGCGATTCCGCTGAGCAAACATGGATTGAAGTCCTTGGTTGTTTAAATTTTGCGTTGTTATAACATAACAAAGGCGGGAAGCGTCAAGAACTGACAGCAAATTTAGCGGTCGGCGGGCGTTCTCTTGCCTGATGAAGAGGAACACCACTATGTCTGCAAAGCACTTTGAGCCGTTACCGGTCACCTTGTTGTCCGGTTTTCTGGGGGCCGGTAAAACGACGGTGCTGAATCATATTTTGAATAATCGCGATAATTTACGCGTTGCCGTGATCGTCAACGATATGAGTGAAATCAATATCGATGCCATGGCGGTAGGCCAGCAAGTGAGCCTGAATCGCGCTGAAGAAAAGCTGGTCGAAATGAGCAATGGCTGCATTTGCTGCACGCTGCGCGAAGACCTGCTGATTGAAATTCGCAAGCTGGCGGAAGAAGGCCGCTTTGATTATCTGCTGATTGAATCCACGGGTATTTCCGAGCCGTTACCGGTGGCTGAGACCTTTACCTTTGCCGATGAAGACGGCCGTTCGCTGGCTGATGTGGCGCGTCTCGATACCCTGGTAACGGTGGTCGATGCGGTGAACTTCCTGCAAGACTACGATGCTGCCAAAGGTTTGCAGGAAAGTGGCGAATCGCTCGGTGAAGACGATGAGCGTAACGTGGCCGATCTGTTAGTGGATCAGGTCGAATTCTGTAACCGTATCCTGATCAGCAAAACCGATCTGGTTGATGGCGAGCAATTACAGCGTCTGCTTGGCATTCTGGACGCACTGAATCCAGAGGCGGACAAGATTCCGGTCCAGCATGGCCAGGTGCCTCTGGAAGCGGTATTGGGTACCGGCGCTTTTGATTTTGACCAGGCCAGTCAGGCTCCGGGCTGGCTCAAGGAATTACGTGGCGAACACGTGCCGGAAACTGAAGAATACGGCATCGCCTCGTTTGCCTATCGGGCCAGACGGCCGTTTCACCCGCGCAAGTTTTATGATTTTTTGCATCAGGACTGGACTGCTCGACAGGGCCGTCTGGTGCGTTCAAAAGGATATTTCTGGTTGGCCAGCCGGCCTGAGTTTGCCGGTCAGTGGAGCCAGGCCGGGGGCATTGCCCATCACGGCGGTGCCGGGCGTTTCTGGAAATCAATCCCGCAGCAAGACTGGCCAGAGGATGAGGAGTTTCTGGATTTTATCAGTGAATACTGGGTTGAACCGTTTGGTGATATGCGTCAGGAGCTGGTGTTTATTGGTCAGGGAATGGCAGAAGAAACAGTACGAGCCGAGCTGGATGCCTGTTTGTTGAACGATGAGGAGCTGGCCGCCGGTCGACAGCTGTGGAGCCTGATGGATGATCCCTTTCCTGAGTGGGAGTTTGGCGGATGATAGTGGCAGACAGAACCCCGGAAACCGAAACACCGCTGCTGCGCAGCCTGACCGTGGACCATATTGTCGAACTACAGCGCCTGTATGAACCGGACATCAATATCGCCATTCTGCCTGAGTCGGCACATGAAGGCTTTTCTGAGCTGGAGCGACAACAGTTACGAGCGGATTGTCAGTATCTGGCACTGACCCAGCCGGGTTTCCGGCTGGCGTTATCGGGTACTGAAGCGGAGCTGGTGCAAGGGCTGAACAGCGGCTTGCCGACCACCTTGCAGCACGCCGATGTACTGGCCCGCTGGTTGAGCCAGCATATTGGCATTTTTGCGGCGCTGTTTGAGCCTCCGGCGATGTATATTCGTCTGGTGTCGTTGCAGCAGGCCATGTGCCCCCGCTTCCATGTCGACCATGTGCCAGCGCGCTTGGTAGCCAGCTTGTATGGCCCGGGTACGGAATGGCTGGCCGAATACGGCGCTGACCGGCAGGCATTGGGAGGTAATCCCCGCGACCCATGCCAGATACCCGAAGCGATCCAGCAGTTGTCGTGCGGCGATATGGCGCTGCTCAAGGGTGAAGGCTGGGAAGGTAACGAAGGACGAGGTCTGATCCACCGCTCTCCCGTGGTGAGCGAAGGCGATAGCCGGTTGTTTTTCAGTATCGATTTTGCCGCTGCCTGAGCGTTAACCCCTGCGGAAGCAGGGGTTGATTGGGGGCCTGGTGGCAATGCAGGGGCAACCGGGTGCTTACTCGACGCGATGCCGCAACAGCACCAGGTTATCCAGCACGACATTGTCAGACCAGATAAAGCTGGCCCCCGCTGCGCCAAATTTCTCGCGGAAATTCATATAGGCTTTTTTGTTGTTTACCCCTATTTCGTCTTCGGAATAGGTGGTTGCCGCGGGCCATGTCCGATATTCCTGGCTGGTTTGCCAATCGGTTGGGATATCCCAGTGGACAGAATAGGCGCCACGGGCGTTATCCCTGCTAGCGGTGCTGCAGCGTTCTGACACACGGCGGGAGCCGATCTCTTCAAGGCAGCTCAGATCAAAAACCGGTGCTGTGTAATAAGTCTGGGCATACCAGTCGGGGCTGGTGAGGGTGCCATCGGAAAAGCTGGCAATAAATCCGCCATCCCCGGGATGAAAGGGTTTGCCACGATTGCTCTCACTGCCGAGTCCGGCATGTTCTTCCCAATCGACCAGCTTGATCGCAAGCTCATAGGGTTTGCTGACCTTGAAGCGAACGATATTGGCGTTAAAGGGGGTAAAGGGCACCGGATCAACCGCCACCAGTTGGCCATTCACATAGAGTTCAAAATAGTTGTCGGCAAAAATGTAACCGGTCACGACCTCGCCGTCCGGATCAATGCTGACGATGGGCACATCCTCAACGGACAGCTCGGCCAATGAACGCGGTGTGACGCCAGAACATTCATTATAAAGATCGGCAGCAAAGTAGCGCTCGTCATACTGGACTTCGGCGGGCACAACGAACTGTTTTTGACCGCTGGACTTGATACCAACCGGAGACAGGCGTGAATGGCCTCGTTCGCAGCTAAACAGGTTGTTCTGCTCGACCGTGGCTGCGCCCTGAATGACAGTGCCGGAGCCGGAATAGGTGTCTGCGGTAGCGCAGCCACTCAGACTGGCCAATGAAAAAATAATAACTAACGGGTGTTTGATGTGCATTTTGATGTCCATGATATGGTTTGTAATAACGCCGCGGCTTGGTTCGATAGATAGATAGGTGCCAGAAATAGCCACGCAAGACGAAGATACCAGCATTGTATTGTGTTCTGGCAAGTACTTGGCTGGCATGAATAGTGGTTTGCGAATACCGGTTTGTGGGTGGCAGTTTGTGGATACCGGTGGTCCGGTTGTTCGATGGGCACGGGCGGTGATGGCTTGCCACCAACCGCCCGGAGAATTATCCGTTTCCTCTGTTAATGCGACTCACTGTGTAACTGCTGCAGCAAGGAACGACGACTGGCAAGCCAGGCCGGTATCACCGCCGTGAGCAGGGAAATCAGCAGCAACAATCCCAGCCAGCCCAGTAACCGGGCATCGATTTTCAGCAAGGTCAGCTGGATACCTGTGATATGAGCCAGCCATTGACCAGCGGCCAGCAGGCCCAGCTGGGTTGTCAGCAATGCCAACAGCAAGGCGCTGGCGGTAATCAGCAATACTTCGATTTCAATCAGCGCAAATACGAACCAGGGGCCAGCCCCCAGTGAACGTAGCGTGCCAAGCTCCTGTTGCCGTTGCTGGATTGACACCAGCAGCAGGGTAATCATGCCCAGCATGGACGACAGCAACACCAGCGCGGCAATCGACCTCAAGCTGGTTTCGATCCAGCCCAGGTTTTCCCACAGCAAGGACAATTCGACGCCAGGCAAAATGGCCAGCAGGGCTTCGTCGTCAAATTCGTTGATCTGGCGTTGCAAGGTAAAGGTCTGGATGCGGCTGTTGAGGCCAACCAGCAGGGCGCTGATGGACTCAGGGTGTGCGCCCGGTTTGCCACCATGAATCAGGTCCATGGCATCAAGGCCAATCAGCAAGGTCTGGTCAATGGGAGTGCCGGTGGGTTGCAGCACCCCGGTAATGGTAAACGGATGGTCGGTATGGCGGCTGAAACTGGTTCGCCCCTGGCCATGAGCCAGCACCAGACTGTCGCCGAGGTCATAGCCCAGTTGTTGCGCCACCGATGAGCCAATGACCACATCGCTGGCCGTGGCAAAGCCTTGCCCATGCTGCCACTGTAGCGGGTGTTTCTGGCCATAATGAAAGTGTGTGAAAAAGTCACTGCTGGTGGCCAGTACGCGAAAGCCTCGATGAGAATCTCCCATTGACAAGGGCACGACCCAATCAACCGCAGGCTGTTGCCGGATTGTTTCAACACTGTCCCAGCTCATGTTGCGGGTCGGGCTGCCGATACCAAACAGGGAGTACAGCAGCAGGTTGCTGGAGCCGGTACGGGCACCCACGATCAGATCCACCCCGGAGACGGTGCCGGTAAAGGTATCGCGCACCTCGTGGCGAATATGTTCTACCGCCAGCAAGACGGCAAACGCCAGGGTCAGTGCCAACACAATCAGGCCGATGGTGATGCGCCGATGCCAGAGGCTCAAGCGAGCAATACGCCATAACATCTCAAATATCCTCTCTAACGACAGTAAGATCCTGCAAGGCAACCGATTGATCAAACCAGTCGGCCTGTCGGTGGTCGTGGCTGATCATGATCAGGGTGGTGTCGGGGGTCAGGTTTTGCAGTAACAAGCGAATAAAAGCAGCGGCAGAATCTTCATCCAGCGCCGAGGTGGGTTCATCGGCAAACAGCAGCGGTGGCTGGTTGATCAAGGCGCGGGCTATGGCCACCCGTTGTTGTTGACCTTGACTGAGACGGCCTGCGGTCTGATGGAACAGGTTGGCGGGCATGTCCAGTTTTTCTAGCAATTGGTAAATGTTGTTATCCAGCGCGGCGCTGGATTTTTTGGCCAGTACCGCCGCCAGGCGAATATTGTCAGCAACGGACAAATACGGCAGCAGATAAAACTGCTGCGAAATCTGGCCAATATGGCGTGCCCGGAAACTGTCCCGCTGCGAAGCCGACATGGTCTGGATGTCTTCTCCCAGGATGCGTATCTGGCCTTGTTGCGGTAACATCATGCCGGTTAACAGACGCAATAGCGTGGTTTTACCGCTGCCAGAACGACCGTGCAAAAACAGTCGTTGGCCATGATCAACCTGCCAATGGGGAATGTGTAAAGCATGCTCTGGCGGGGCGGATGGGTAGTGGAATTCAACGTCCCGTAACTCAATTGCCAGCATAGGTTTCTCTGGGGTTTGTGGTTTGTTATATAGTAACAAGCAAAGAGCATTAATTCTTCAGAGTACTGAGTACTGACTATGAATACAGGTTTGTTATCCGGCAGTTTGCTATTACTGCTCTTTATGGCTGGGTGCTCTGATTCATCTCCCGCTTCTGCAGCACCCGTGGTGCAAGCCGTTAGCCAGGAGCTCCGCGAAGTGGAGTGGATCGATCTGCTGCCCGAGGATGATTTGGCAGCCTTGATGGATCGCCCGGCGATACTCGACGGTATTGTGGAAGGATCGGCGGCAGATGATATGGCAAGCGGACTGGCCAGCCAGATTACCAGCGACACCTCACTGGAAGACGCCGCCCAGATGCAGCGTTATCAGGCAGCACTGGAGTCGACCCGCACGCGTGCAGAGTTGAATGGTGTCAGGGTACGGATACCGGGTTTTATTGTGCCGATCAATTTTGATGACCAACAACGGGTGATCGAATTTTTCCTGGTACCGTTTTTTGGTGCCTGTATTCATGTCCCACCCCCACCACCGAACCAGATTGTCCATGTCGAGGTGGAAGACGGATTTGTGCTGGAATCGATTTACGACCCGGTCTGGCTGGAAGGTGTTCTGTTCCTGGAGCAAAACGTCAATGGTCTGGGCCAGTCGGCCTATTCTCTCCAGTTGGAAAAGCGCGAGTTGTATTATGACTAGCGTGGTTGCTTTTTCAGATTTTTCATAAAGCCTGAAAAGTGCGGCCAAAGGTCGGCAAACAGTGGCTCGGAGCGATGTTTCATCATAACGCTGCCAAACAGCTTGATGCCCAGCCCCAAAGGCGCTGCTTGTTGCGGGCTGATATCGGATCGGTGCTGCAGTGTGTCGATAATCGTCAATAACTCATCATGGCTGGCAAAGGTAAATTCGAACGCTTGTCCGGCGGTGTCTGAACCGTCCGGGCTGATGTGATCAATGCGTATACGGTACTGGTGCGCTGCTTTCATGGTCATGATTCCGATGAACAGATGAATAAACACGAGTTGAATTGTGGTTGTCGATGGCAGCCCTGATGGTTCAGGGCTTGTGGCCGGGTCGGATGCCAGATCTAGCTTTTCAGAAAGCGTTCAAGTTTGGGTTTGATCGTCAGCGACATCATCAACATCAATACCAGCCCCAAAGGCAGGGCGGCGAGAAAACCGTCGAGCCAGCCATGCAGCAATGCTTCGTTATCCGCAAAACCAGTCGTATTGACAGCAGTACTGAAGGCCAGGATGGATTCCATCAGGCAGGCCATGATGCTTCCGGCGAGCAGGTTGCGTGTTAATTCCGTCTTGTTGGGCAGCCATAGCCCAATCAGCTTGCTGACCAAGCCCATCAGCAGAATACCTACTGGCATAATGACCAGCGCTGAGAGAAAAGCCCCTCGCCAGGCGGCCAGAAAGTCATCGGAATAACCGACGTTCATATAAGTCATGACCGCTGTCAGTGAGCCGCCAATCACACTCATGATGGCCAGGACTGTCAGTATCTTGTACAGCAGGAGCGTTTTTTCAGGTGCTGCTGCCAGAGAGTCGGGTGCCGTTCGTGTATTCATGGTGGTCTCCTGGCTTGAAGCCAGTTTCAATGTAGTTGATAATGGCAACCATATTGGTTTTTTTGGTTGATTTTATCAACTACTTTTTAGCTGCTTGTCAGGAGTTTTCTGGTGTCAGAAGAACATTTGTCGGAAGAATATTTATTGGAGAGTCTTTTCCATCTGATGCTCGCCGTAAAACGCCAGCTGCACCAGCAGGCAGAACAACTCGATCTGGAAGTCACACCGATGCACCTCCGGGTGATCAAGATTATTGACAGAAAACAGCCTTGCACGGCGATTGATATTGCCAGCTTTCTGGGGCGGGACAAGGCTCAGATAACGCGGCTGATTAATACGCTGATAGATCAAGAGCTGATCAGTAAAGCGCCAAACCCCAATGACAAACGCAGTCAGTATCTGCTGACGACCGAGAGAGGGGTTGCGGTTGTGGAGGAGCTCAATCGTATGGATGAATGCATTGTGCAGCGCATGACCAGAGGTCTTCAGCCCTCAGAAAGGGCTGAATTCCAGCGGCTTGCTCGCTTGATGGCTGGTAATTTTCAGGGTGAGGAGCAGAGCTGACACCAGAGCCACCGAGGACGATGGCGTCAGCTGATGATCAGGCGGGTAGCCGGATTCAGGGCCGTGGCAGCAGGATGGGCTGGTCGCTATCGAAGCTGTCTGCGCCTTGTTGCTGTTCGGTTATCCACAGCAGCTGCAGTGTTTCGATACCGGGGAAAGTGGTGATCAGTTGGGAGTCCAGGGTGATGGCTCCGGTTGAGGGGCATTGGAAGTCCCAGACGACGGTCAGATCGCTATGGCCGTGTTCATCGTGGTCATGTTCGTCGTGGTCATGTTCGTCATGGTCATGCTCATCGTGGTCATGTTCATCGTGGTCATGTTCGTCATGGTCATGCTCATCGTGGTCATGTTCGTCGTGGTCATGCCCGTCATGGTCTGGCCAATCAAACGACGCCTGTTGCAACTGGCACTGAGGAGCCTGAATCATTTCCGAAGTAAAACGCTGCTTGACGTTAGCCAGAGCCTGGCGCTGCTCTTCGGTATTGGCGCGACCTTCAAATCCGGCGAGGTTCATCAAGGGTGAATGTAATTCAACTTGCAGCCTGGTGTCGGACAGGGCGACTTGCAGGGTCGCGACGCCATGTTGGTGGGCGGGGGCCGCGTGCGTCAGCCAGGCGGTGGTCAGCAGTATCCCGGCGGCATAATGTAGGTGTGGTTTCATGGGTTGGCTCTCCTGTAGTTTTGTTATGGTATAACAAAACCACAGGGTGGATAACTCTTAATCCTTTAAATCCCGCTGTCCTTTTATTCGTCTTTTTATAGGTTCTTTTACACGTTTTTTAATGCGCCGGTTTTTAAGGTGATCGTCGTCTGATTGGCTGGGTCAGCACGGCCCAGCAGCATCACGGCCTAGCGCTATTACCACTCACCACTGGTTGCGCTTTACGACGAGCAGCTCAACATCACCAGTCCTTTGGTGTCCGGGGCACGACGCCATTGCTCAAAACCAGGGTGTTCATCAAACGGGTTCTGCAAAATGGCGAGCCAGTCATTGAGCGGCTGGTAATCCCCTTCTTCAGCACGATCGATCAGGTGCTGGGCAACATGGGTACGCAGGGTATAGGCCGGGTTAACGGCCAGCATGGCGCTGCGCCGGTCGGCGGCATGGCGGCTTTCCTGTTGCAGCCGTTGGCGGTATTGCGGCAGCCAGTCGTTGAGCATGATTTGCCAGGGGGCGAGGTCGAGATGGTTCAGGCCGGGTTGGCCTTCGTCATCTTGCTGGGCTTCTGACAAGGCCCGGTAGAGCGGGTTGTAATCAGCCTGATGCTGGGCCAGCAGGTTGCGCCAGCGTTGAATCAGCTCGTCATCCCCTGGCTGGGGAGTCGCCAGTCCGAGGCGGGCAGACATGCGTTGCCGATAGGCTGTTTCATAATAACCAGTGAACTGTTCCAGTGCGTCTTTCAGGTCGTCGATTGGCACCAGTGGTGTCAGTGCCTGCCCCAGTGCAGACAGGTTCCATTGGATAATACCGGGCTGCTGGTCGAAGGCGTAACGGCCTTCCTGGTCGGTGTGGTTATAGACGGCGTTTTCTTGCCAGCGATCGATAAACGCAAAAGGGCCGTGATCAAAGGTTTCGCCCAGAATCGACATGTTGTCGGTATTCATTACGCCGTGCAGAAAACCATAGGCTTGCCAACCGGCGACCATCTCGGCGCTGCGTTGGCTGATTTGCAGAAACATGGCCAGGTAAGGGTTTTCGGCCGATTGGCAGTCGGGGTAATACCGGGCGAGGCAATAGTCGGCCAGTTGTTTCAGGCCATCAAACTGGCGGGTGTAATACAGGTGTTCGAAGTGACCAAAACGGATATGGCAACGGCTGACCCGTAAGATTGTTGCCGCCAGTTCGACCCGTTCGCGCTGGATCTTCTGGCTGCTGACACAGACCGCCAAGGCCCGGGTAGAGGGGATGCCGAGGTGTGTGAGTGCTTCGCCAATCAGGTATTCCCGCAGGCTGGAGCGTAAGACCGCCCGGCCATCGCCCATGCGGGAGTAGCGGGTTTGCCCGGCACCCTTGAGATGCAGGTCCCAGTAGTCGCCATCGACGGGCAGTTCGCCCAGCAGTAGACCGCGGCCATCACCCAGTTGCGGGTTGTAGACGCCAAACTGATGGCCGCTGTATTTCATGGCCAGTGGTTTGGCGCCTGGTGGCAAGGTGTGGCCACCGAGCCAGTCTGCCAGCGCTTGTGGGTCGAGGCTGCAGGGGTTGATCTTAAGTTGTTCGGCGACCATCGAGTTAACACTGATAATGCGGGGGTTCGGCAAGGGGGTTGGTTCGATGGCGTGATACCAGGATGCCGGCAGGTCGGCGTAATGGTTGGTCAGAGTCAGTTCGTCCAGATTTTGCCAGGTTTTCATGATGTTCTCCCCCAGGCGCTGGCCAGAATGGCCAGGCCTCGTGTGGTGTACCGGTTAGCGCGGCAGTTCAAACGGTGTCATTTGCTCACGCGGCAGGCGGTTGATGGGTTGCCAGTCTGGCACAGGGTCGCCCTGGGTAAACAGTAACCAAGGAACCTCGGCCTGTAAAATCAGGCGCTGATACAGCGCCTGGATTTCTGCCAGTGTCAGGGATTCGACTTCGCTGGCAATGGCGCGGCTGGTATCAAAACCGGTGCGCTGCAGGTCAATATCACGCCAGAACAGGTCGGCTTTTTCGCTCATGTTGCGAGCCGGTTGCAGCAACAGGTTGATCAGGCCGTCTTTGAAGGCGGCAAATTCATCATCACTCATATTGGCCAGCGAGTCTTGATAGCTGTTCCAGAAGGTCTGGCTGTGGCTGAGCAGGTCGCTGGGGGAGTGCTCCGGTGATTGTACAATAAAGACCAGTCCGGGCACGCTGCGCTGTGGATAAACGGTGGCAAAGACGATGTAACCCAGCTGCTGTTCGGTGCGCATGTACTGGTAATACGGGGCGCTGATCATCTGGCCGAGCAGGGCGATGCGGGCACGGTTGTGATCGCTGGTGTCTTGTCCTTGCAGGTACAGCACCATGACCTTGTCTTTGTGATCGAGATCGAGCGACTGCTGGAATTTACCCGCCGGGAGCTTGAGTACGGACAGCTCGGACTGTTGCTCCGGATTGGCCGGGTAGACTTCGGCTACCTGGTGGGCGACGGCTTCGGCGTCGGCCTTGCTCATGCTGCCGTGGATGTACATACGGGTGGCGGTCTGGCCTTTCAGGGCGTTGGCGAAGGCTTCGACATCGGCGCGACTGACGGAGCCCAGTTCAGCCAGCAGTTGCTGTTCGTTAAAGCTGGGGGAGTAAATCTGGCGTTTCAGCTCGGCGATGCCGCGTTCGTAGGGCTTGGCCTTGAGCTGGTTTTCCAGATTACGCTGCAGCGAGGCTTGATAGCGCTGGAACTGGTCATCGCTGATATTGACCTGTTGCATGCCTTCGAGTACCCGTTTGAGCAGCTCGGGCAGTTTATCCTGGTAGCCGGACAGCATCAGTTGCAGACCGCGAGTGTTGGCACTGAGGCCATAGCTCAGTCCGGCCAGATGTGCCGGGTAACTGTAGGTGTTCAGGGCTTCATTCACGGCGCGGGTATACAGCTGGGCCAATACCATACCGCGCGGGGTGGCGATATCGGCGTGTTGCAGCTCCAGGGTAATGCGGCTGCGTGGTTGCAGGAACTCGTGTTCCGGGTAATACCAGAGCTGTTGTCCGGGCTGGTCGATCAGTATTTCGGGTACGGTTTGTTCTGCTTCGCTGTTGAGGCTGAAGTCTTGCGGGATAAAGGGGTTGGGCGCTGGCAGGTGAAGCTGCTCAAGACCATCGGTCGCGACGTCGGTTGCGCGATAGTTGGATGGACGAATACGCATCGGGGTGTTGTACCAGGGGTCGACCATCTCGGTGGTAACGCCAGGGGCAATCAGGGTACGCAAGACGTTATCCATGTTCAGTGCATCGAGGAAAGGAGCAAGTTCGGGTTGCGCGATAGGCCGCCATAAATAATCACCATGGATCACTTGTTCGGGCGGGTAAACCTGCAGATTGCTGCTCAGGCGTACGGCGTAGTCTGACAGGCGGCCGTGTTGCTGGAAGCGGAATGACATTTCGCTCAGTTGCTGCTGTTCGGTCATCAGGTAGGCAGGAATCGGCTGCGCTTTCAGCAGGTCAACGTAGTGTTCGAGTATTTGCGTGATGTTGTCGACATGCAGCAGGCCGCTGCGGGTCAGCTCAATCTGGACGACCAGGTTGGATTCAAACCGGGTGCTGATGGAGCGTCCGGCACTGAGGCCTTCAGCCCAGCCTTTTTCTTTCAATAAGGCGAGGATGCTGCCTTCGCCTTCATGGCCAATCAGGTTGGACAGTAGCTGCAGCGGTTTGTATTGATACAGCGACTGGGTTTCTGGCATCGGGAAGGTAAATTGTAATCGGCGGATTTCTTTCACCGGCTCGATATTGACGTCGAGCGGTAACTGTTCCGGTACAAACATCGGCGGCCGTGAGTCGGCGAGCTGGATATCGCGCTTGGGGACGGCGCTGAAGTGGTTTTTGGCCCAGTCCTGCAGCTGTTGTAGCGGGTAGTTGCCTGCCAGTACCAGGGTCATCTGGTCGGCGCTGTAATGCTGTTGGTAAAACTCGATCAGGTCATCACGAATTTTGCGGTCAGGGCGATCTGACAGGGTGTCGAGATTGCCGGTCGCAAAACCAGCATAAGGGTGGGCCGGGTTCATGGCCTGTTTTTCAGCCGAGAAAATACGGCGGAAATCGTCTTTTATCTTGGCGCTGTATTCGGCATGAACGGCGTTTTTCTCACGATCGACATAGGCTTCGTCAAAGCTTGGGGAGATAAAAAATGGCGCAAAACGATCCAGCGCACCACTCATGGCGTCGTTGTCGATAGAGAAAAAGTAGGTGGTTTGCTGATGAGCGGTGAAGGCATTGTGGCTGCCACCGTGGCGGCTGATAAAGGCCTGGTATTCACCCGCTTCCGGGTAAGGCTCGGTGCCCAGGAACAGCATGTGCTCCAGGAAATGCGCCAGACCTTCGCGACCGTCAGGGTCGTCACCACTACCGGTGGCGACGGTCATGGCGGCGGCGGCCTTGTCGGTACCGGGCGTGGATACCAGCAGGACACGCAGGCCATTGTCGAGCTGGACGTATTCATATTTGAACGGGTCTGACGGGCTGACAATAGGACTGGTGTCCCCGTCTTCCCGGCAGTTCCAGGGAGTGGCGTCATTGCAGTCAGAGACGACGGCAGACGGTGGAGCAGAAGCGGGTTTGAGCATGGAATATCCGATGGCGGCCAGAACAATAACAATAAAAATCCAGTAACGGGGCGATAACATACCTGCTCCTACTACAAGTCGCGGTCAATCTGGGTGAGTTGCCTGAAGTCTGACTTCAGGCCCGTGGTCAGTGTGATGTGCCCCGGCTTTGGGCAATCGCCTGGGCATCGCCCAATGTGCTGGTGCCGGGATCCAGCTCACTAATGCGGTTAAGACGCGCGCGGCTGTCTTCCAGTTCCGTTAGTACCAGAGCAAATTGTTGCTGGAAAGCAGCATCAATGGTGCCGTATAGCTCGGAGATGGCATCCGAGCTGCTGGCGCTGGTGTTGCGCAGGGATTTCAGGCAGGCCAGAGCAATCTGGTGATAGGCTTGGTCTTTGTTCACAGGGGTTCCTCCGATTAGCCGCTCATCATACATGAGAAATCAGTCATTGATGGCAAACCAGTACAGTTGGGCGGCGTTCACTTTACGTGACAGGGCATCACCACTCATCCAGTCGATACCGCTTTGATGTGCTGCCGCCAGTGCTTCGGTCGAGTCGATGCCATGGGCATAGATAATGAGGCCATCCTGCTGCAGCCGCTGCAGTAAGGGCTGGCCTTGATGTAACGCCTGGCGGGCATGGGAGATCATGCAGGGAGGCAGGCTGAAACCGTCCACATCCATGGCCGAGAGGCTCTGATAGCCAGGCAGGCGTTGTTGATGTTGAGGGTCCGTGATTTCGAATATCAGCAGTATATCCAGTTGCCGCAATGCCTCCTCCAGCCTGGGGGTTGGTTCTTCTGGCGTCCATGGCAGAACAATACACCAGACCGGGGCTGGCTTTCCGGCCTGCTGGGGCCATGCGGCCAGGCAGCTGGTCAGGTGTTGCCTGCAGTGATCGGTAAGGTCGGCGACACGGAGAATAACGTACATCGGCTGGAGGAAATGTTGCTGCCAGGTGATGTGCATATCTTCCAGCCAGCGGTGACACAGATCGGGCTTGGCCATATATTCGGGCAGCAGCTCCAGTCCGGCGAGTGCGCCTTGGGAATCGAATATCGGGGTAGCGTGAAAATCACTTTGCTGGCGCTGTTGCGTTGGCAAGGTCGTGGCGGACAGAGCCGATTTGTACGGTTGTACCTGTTCGAGGGACGGGGTGTCGGGGCCTTCCAGCCCCAGATGCTGGCGGATATGTTTGAGTGATGTTGCTGCGTCCGGTGTGTGTTGTGTTGATTGTCCCCAGCTGCAATTAATGTCGGGGCTGAGCATGACGGCTTGCTCTTGATGCGACAGCGGCTGGAGGAACCCCTGGGCGATGGCTTGGCACAGGCCCTGGGTACAGGGGTTGGCAGGGTCGGCGATAACAGGAACCAGAAACAGATGATGTGCTGGCTGGAAGATCGGTGACGGTGAGGTAGTGGCTTCGGCAATGCGCTCATAACAGAGGCGGCTCAAGCCAGTATCAAAGACCTGATCCGGATCGAAACTGATCAGCAGGATACAGGTGATGCCATCGGACTGGGTCAGATAGCTCTCCATCTGATTCAGCTGGTGCAGACCGGCATAACGCTGGGTGTCGTTGTCGGGATTGGTGTGTCGTTCGGTCACGCTATCGAGCAGGCTGCAGATACAGAGCCGGAAGTCATCACTGATCGAGGTTATCGCCATCCAGGTGGGCTGGATGCGACGTTGCTGGACTATCAGGTTAAAGTAACCCAGCCAGGTTTGGTTGGCTTCGGTTTGACGGGTGATTTCTGCTTCCAGAGCGACCGGCATGTGGCTTATCGTGCCAGTAAACAGGTTGCGGCCGAGCAGTTGCTCTTCGTTTACCTGCAGGGCATCACAGATTGGTTGGTTGGCAAGGCGAATAACCCAGTTGCGATCTGTCAGTAATACGGGCTGCTGGGTATTGAGGGCGGACTGCAGAGAATGAGCCTGCTGCATCAGGTTGGCCTGTCGCGCGCCCTCGATAATATCACGTATCAGAACCAGGTTATTCCAGGGTGTGGCAATCAGTTTATGGATGGCACCTTGCTGGCGTGCCTGTCGCAGCCGCGCTGAATCCAGTTGGTTGGTCAGCAGGATGCGATAGCTGCCAGGGCTGATCTGCCGTGCTTGCTGGCACAGTGACAGTTCATCCAGCTCTGGTGTCTGGGAATCAATAATCAGTACGTGTACTGGGTAGCTGGCCAGATAATCAAGCGCTTCTGCTGTACCGGTTGTGGTCTGTACTGCGATGTGTTCACTGAGTAGTAATCTGGAAATTGAGTGCAAAATACCGGCTGCGTTACCAACCAATAATACCTTGAACGTCATTGTTATTCCTTTCCTGGGGCTGATCGTGTAAGAGTGCACTTTCTACTATCACGCTCCGGTGCCTTGGCGACAGCATACTGTTTCAGTCTTGCAATGGCCAAAGGCTATCTATACTGAAACCAATGTATTTATTGGTTGGGTGATGTTGTGAGAGGAAAACAGGTACTGACGACCGGTGAAGTGGCGAAATATTGTGGCGTCAACTTCAGAACGGTTATCCGCTGGATCGAGCGCGGTCATCTGGAGGCTTACAAATTGCCGGGACGAGGTGATAATCGTGTTCCTGTGGCCGGGTTTGTCCGGTTTTTGCAGAGTAACGAGATGCCTGTGCCGAATGAGTTGCAGGATCAAAGCCGCGGCTTGCTGATCCTGGCAGAATCGGAAGTGATGGCGGCGGAACTGGCTTCAGCCGCCCGGCGGGCGGGATGGGATCCACAGGTGGCTGTTGATGCGATGCAGTTTGGCTATTGCTATGCAGAGCAGATACCGGCTGCTATGGTGCTTTCCAGTGAAGTATGGATAGCTGCTGTCGATAGGATTCGCCGCGAAAACGTGTCGCAAGCAGTATTGTGTATAGTGGCAGGGGCCAATATCACAGAGAATGACAGCCATGACGGCTGGCACCGACTGTGTTGGCCAACAGAGCAGAAGCGTTTCGTTGAGTTGCTGAATATGAATGACTCGTCATGCTAGCCCAGGGTGTACCGGATAAGGGCTGGTTCTGCTTGCAAGGAGAGCTCAATAGCTCAATAAGGTGGCTATGGCAGATATTTTTTCAGAAAACAACATCGCATTATGGGTCATCCTGGTTCTGTTGGTACTGGCGGTGGTGGTGTTGCTGCGAGCAAAAAGCCGTATGCACCAACAGCTGGATGACCTGACCCAGTGTAATCAACAACTGCAACAGTGGTGGGTGCAATCCCCCAATGTGCTGGTGCGCGTCGATGCCGATGGCGTCGTGCTGGAGGCCAACCGGACTCTGGCTGGACAAACCTTGAGTCGCGGTAAAAAACTGACCAACTGGCTTCCCTTGTCCGATCGGGAAGCCTGGCTGGCGATTCTGCGCAAGGTGCTGGACAAACATGCCAGCGGCGCAGAGATGACGATGGAAGTGCTATCAGCCTCGGGGCCGGTTTATTGCTGGCAGCTACAGACAGCCGCCGATCCACAAAACGATGATGAAGCCCTGGTGTATTTTCATGATATATCAGACCTGGTCCGGCAACGGCAGTCGCTGGAGAAAAGCCGCGATTATGCCGATCGTTCCAATCTGGCCAAGAGCCGTTTCCTCGCCAATATGAGCCACGAAATCCGCACCCCGATGACCGGCCTGCTGGGGATGGTGTCGTTGATGGAACAGACCCACCTCGACGAAGAACAGCGCGGATTTCAACGGGTTATCCAAAGCTCATCCGAGCATTTGCTGGCCATTATCAATGATATTCTCGATATTTCGAAAATCGATGCGGGCAAGCTCAGTATTGAAGCTGAAGTATTCGACCTGCCGGAATTGGTACAAAGCCTGTTGGAGATGGTGTCTTGCCGGGCACAGGAAAAACAGCTGGTGATGCAATCGTTTGTGGATGAAAAACTGCCCTCGCAGTTGATCGGCGACCCGGTACGGATTCGTCAGGTACTGATGAATTATCTTAATAACGCCATCAAATTCACCGAGTCCGGCCATGTATTGCTGCGGGTGGTCAAAGTCCGCAACATGGTGAGTGAAGTGCAGCTGAGATTTTCGGTTGAGGATTCCGGTATTGGTATTAGCGCCAGCAAAGTGGTGGCTCTGTTTGAGGAATACAGCTTTGTGCATGGCCGGATTTCAGTTGAAGCCGGTGGTACCGGGCTGGGGTTAAGCATCTGTCGGCGGCTGGCCCAGCTGATGGGTGGGCATGTCGGGGTCGTCAGCACCCCTGGTGTCGGTTCCAATTTCTGGTTCGACGTGACCTTGCCGGTCGCTGTAACAGCGATGGAAAACGACGGTGCGATTCCGCTGTTGGGCGAACAAACCCTGTGGGTCTGTGATGAGCTGCAAGTGAACCGTACCTTGCTGATGTCCATTGCTCGTCAACTGGGCATGGTGTACCGGGAGTTTGACCGGGTCTCGGATTTGCTGCTTGCCCTGGAGGAAACACAACCCACCATTCTGGTGATGGCCTACCGCACCTGGCAAGAAGGTGACGATTATCTGCGTCAACTGCTGGCCGACACACCGATACGATTGGCCCTGTCCTCCATGGATGTACTGACCACGGGGCGTGATGAACTGCTGGCGCAAGGTGTGGGTGCACACTGGGACTGGCCAATCAGTCAGAGCAACCTGCGTGATTTGTTGGGACGTTTGTTACAGCAGCCCGCCCGACCACAATTGATGATTACCCGCACCAATCGTTATCAGGGAACGGGGATCGCGATTGCTGAAGAAAACACCCTGCTGAAAAACTGTCGGGTACTGTTGGCAGAAGACAATGGCGTCAACCAAAAGGTCGCCTCCCAGATGCTGATACACCTCGGCTGCGTTGTCACCTTGGCCAACAATGGCCGAGAAGCCGTGGAAAAAAGCGCCAGCGGAGAGTTCGATCTGATCCTGATGGACTGTCATATGCCGGTATTGGACGGACTCGCCGCCTGTCGCGAAATTCGTCAGCGTGAGCAGCAACAGCAGCTTCCGGCGGTACTGATTGTGGCATTGTCTGCTGATGTGATGGTTGACCGGAAAGAAGAGTGCGAAGCCGCCGGTATGAATGGTTATCTGGCCAAGCCCGTCCGGCTGGAAGATCTGCGCCGGGAGTTGCCCATGTTCCTGGCACTGTCGAACAACGACCTGGGGCCGGCAGCGGTAACGCCGGATTCGTAACGCCGGTTTGTACTTCCGGGGGCTTGCTCCGGCCGCGTTGGCTGACCTGGTATCAGAGTGCGCTGCCGTGAGGGATATAGCGGTTATCCGTCAGAGCCTTGATCGCCCGGACCTGTTCCTTGCTGGCGGGGGTACCCTGTTTTTTCAGATAACGGAAGATCCAGATCGCCGGGTTGCTGCTGCCGCAGTGCCAGCCTTCCAATTGTTGTTCAGCGCTGGCAAAAAAAGCCGCCAGTGGCAGTAACTGATCGGTGTCCATTGCCGTCAGGGCCGCTTGCCAGGCCGCCTCATCCAGCTTGATCCAGGATTGCACGGTTTTCAGCGCCCTGGCGTCCAGTTGATCGCTGTTAATGACCGTGGCTTCCTGGGCTGTGGGTAGAGCCGCAAGCAATTGCTGCAGCGTGTCGGAATCCGGTGTGCCGGTTTGGCTGGAAGCCGGTTGCCACTGCTCAATCATCGGGTATCTCCTCAAAAATCGTCAGTACGGTGTACTGAGCTGAAATTTTATGGGCTTAACGGTACCACATCCGGCAATGTGCCTTAACAGAAACACTTTGTTCAGGCATCATCCCCGCGCCTTTCATTGTTGAATCCAGATAAGCCAATGCCTGATCGTTACGCTGATATCCGCCCCTACCAGGATGATGAAGTTGCCGCTGTACTTGAGCGAGTGAGTCAATCCGACACCTTGCACCGGGCGCTGTTGAAATACCGCCTGCCCATGTTGCCGCACTGGTTGCGGGAGTGGCTGCTGCCAGTGGCGCGCTACCTGCTGGATCGCCAGTTGGCGAATGTGAATACCGTGCACGACTTCCAGATGTGGATGGAAGGCTGGGTCGAGCGGTTACTGGCCAAAACCACCACCGACGTTGTGGTACGGGGGCTGGATAGCATGTCTCCGGATCAGGGGCATCTCTGGATTTCCAATCATCGCGATATTGCCATGGACCCAACGCTGATCAACTACTCGTTGTATCAGGCCGGCTGGCCAACCAGTCGCATTGCGATTGGTGATAACTTGCTCAGCCATCCGGATATTGCCGACGTGATGCGGCTTAATAAATCCTTCATTGTTCGACGAAACATTACCAATAAACGCGAAAAGCTGACGGCACTGCAGCAATTGTCGGGCTATATTCGCTATTCGCTGGCACAGCGTGAATCGGTCTGGATTGCCCAGCGGGAAGGCCGCGCCAAAAACGGCGTCGACCTGACCGACAAAGCGGTACTGAAAATGCTGGCATTAAACGGCCGGGAACATAAAGAAACCTTTGCCGAGACCCTGTCGGCCTTGCGTCCGGTGCCTGTGTGTATCCAATACGAGTGGGACCCCTGTGATCTGATGAAAGCCAGAGAGCTGGTGGCTCGGGCGAAATACGGCAGTTACAGCAAGGAAGAAGGGGAAGATACCCGTAGTTTGTTGACCGGTATCGTGGGCCAGAAAGGCACGATCCATGTGGATTTTGGCCAACCGCTGAGTGACGACGATCTTGCCAGTGCCGAAACCATGGCGGCCGCGATTGATCGCCAGATCCGGGATATGACCGAAATCCTGCCCGTGCATCATGCCGCCGTGCGCCTGTTACAGCAGCGTTTTTCCTGCTATCTGCAGGCCCGGGCCGGTGACAGCAGTCGCCAGATCCAGGATACCTTGTGGCAACGGATTGAAGGCGAAGCACAAGACGTACAAAAGCAGGTTCTGACTGGTTACGCCATGCCGATTCTGCTGCAACAAAATATGGCCGATGGTTGATGGTTAAGACCCCGGCGTAACGGGGGTCGCTCTAACCTGACTGAACGGGTTGTTCCGTTGGTTACTGACCCGATGACAGAGAATTTGAACCTATGCGTTGGATAATACGGTTGATATTGCCGCTGATGGCCCTGGCACTGTCAGGCTGTCTGGAGCTGGGGCGAACCTGGGATGACCAGGTAGAAACCCGGCTGGTTGATTATTACAAAGAGCAATGCGACTCCGATAGCACCTCGCTTTGCTTCCGCATTCGGGAAGACAGCAGCGACAGCTGGGAAGTTGTCGAGGAATCGTTCAGCGGCTTTGATGACTTCGTCTGGGGCAACCGTTATGAAGTCTACGTCACCGTCTCGTTTGATGATGATGGCGACCCCAGCAGTTATGTTTTCAACAGCATTATTTCTACCGAAGCGGTTGATGACAGCGAAGATACCTTCTCCATATCGTTATACACCGACGTTGGCATTCTGTATGAACTGGATGACGCCACCTGGGAGCTGGCCAGCGAGATCGACTTTGCCTGTAACGAAGCCTGTGATGACCTGACCGCGGCGGTGGCCAACAGCTATGTAACCCAGCTGGAGTTCAGTGTCGACGATGAAGGCACCATTGCGCTGGAATACGTGCTGTGCTCTGCCGCCGAAGACGACTTTGACAGCACGTGCGAAGGTGACAGCGATGCCTCCTGGTATATCGGTTGGTTCCAGAGTGACTGTGGTCTGGCCGATGCCGCCATGTGTCTGCTGTACAAGGTAAACAGCTCTGATGAATACGAGCTGCTGCAACTGGAAGACGATATCGACGGTTTTACTCCGGTATGGGGTGAGCGTCCTTATATTGATGTGGTGGTGACCACCAGTGATGGCGGCAGCATTACCGCTGTTGAACTGGATGAGGACGACAGCAGCCCGGATGACCGCATCGGCAGTAGCTACGATTTCAAGATGATTGTGCGTGGCAGTGAACTGTCCGAAAGCAGTGGCGGTTCCATCGACCTGTACGACAGCGCCCCGGATCTGGATTGCAGCAGTTTCAGTCAGTGTAGTGATCTGAACGATGCCATTGACGATGATGACTGGATGCTGATCGAAGGCTATTACGATGGTATTGATATTGTGGTGACCGATCTGGAATGCAGTCGATCAAGCCTGTCGTCTTTCCGTAGTAACTGTACCGATGACGACGATGATGTGAACTGGGGTATCTGATTGCCCGGTGGGCCTGTGGCTAGTCAGGGCACAGGCCTGGAACGCTGCTGGTTGCTGCTGGTTGCGCCATTCTTTGCCAACTCATAGATACCGCCAGTTCAGCGATAGCGCCTGGTACTGACGGTTTCTTTTGTTCCCAGTCTGGATATACTGTACAAAATCCCAGTTGTACAGACATTACATGCGCCTGTTTATTGCTGAAAAACCTTCCCTTGGTCGCGCCATTGCGGCGGTACTGCCCAAGCCTCACCAAAAAGGTGAAGGCTTTGTGCGCGCTGCCAATGGCGATGTGGTCAGCTGGTGTATCGGCCATTTGCTCGAACAGGCCGAGCCTGAAGCCTACAACCCGGCCTTCAAACAGTGGCGGCTGGATGTCTTGCCAATTGTACCTGACAGCTGGCAACTGCAACCCAAAAGCCAGACCCGCAAACAACTGACGGTGCTACGCAAACTGGTAAAAGAAGCCAGTCAGCTGGTGCACGCCGGTGACCCGGACCGCGAAGGACAACTGCTGGTGGATGAAGTGATCAGCTACCTGAATGTTCCGAGTGCCAAACGCCAGAACATGCAACGTTTGCTGGTCAGTGATCTCAACCCCAAGGCCGTAAGCCGGGCGCTGACGCAACTGCGTTCCAACCAGGAGTTTATACCGCTGTCGACTTCGGCCCTGGCGCGCAGCCGGGCGGACTGGCTGTATGGCATCAACCTGACGCGGGCCTGTACCCTCAAGGGGCAGCAAGGAGGGTTAAAACAAGTACTGTCGGTCGGTCGGGTGCAAACCCCGATTCTTGGTCTGGTGGTACGACGGGATGAAGAAATCCGGCAATTTGTCTCCCGGCCCTTTTATGAAGTCTGTGCGGCGATTCATCTGCAGGCCGACCAGCCACTGTGCTTTTATGCCAGCTGGCAACCCAGTGATGCCTGTGCCAGTCATCAGGACGAAGAAGGCCGGGTACTGAATCCCCGGCTGGCCAACAACGTCGCCACCCGTATCCGGCAACAGGAAGCGCGGGTTACTGCGACGGATCGCAAGGAAAAACAGCAAGCCGCGCCCTTGCCTTACAACTTGTCGGCCCTGCAGATCGATGCTGCCAAAGCCTTTGGCCTGAGCGCCAAACACGTGCTCGACGGCTGCCAGTCGTTGTACGAAAAATATCAGCTGATCACCTATCCTCGTTCCGATTGCCGTTACTTGCCGATGGATCACTACAGTCGCCGGGAAGCGGTGATTCAGGCGATTGGGCAACATCAGCCCGAGCTGGCCAGCGTGGTGCAGGGAGCCAATCTGGGGCTACGCTCGAAAGCCTGGAACGACCGCAAGGTCGAAGCCCACCACGCCATTATTCCGACCGAAAAAACCACCGGAGCAGATCGTCTGACGCTGACGGAAAAACAGCTCTACAGCCTGATTGCACGGCAGTATCTGCTGCAGTTTTATCCCCCATATCGCTACGCGGATCGCCGGATCGAACTGGAAATTGCCGGTGGCCGGTTTGTCGCCAACGAACGCGAGAACCTGGAACCTGGCTGGAAAGCCGCCATGCCACCTGGCAAACAGCGGCCAGCTGCAGACGGGCCAGATTCACAATCGCAGCCATTACCGGCGTTATCTCCGGGTCAGCTGGTCTGGAGTGGCGAGCCAAGGGTTGATGAAAAACACACCCAGCCTCCGGCGCATTTTTCCGATGCCAGCTTGTTGGCGGCGATGACGGGCATCAACCGTTTTGTCAAAGACCGGCAGCTGAGAAAAATCCTCAAGGACACCGACGGCCTCGGCACCGAAGCCACCCGGGCCAGCATTATCGAACTGCTGTTCAAACGCGGTTTTTTACACCGCGAAGGCAAAAGTATCCTGGCGACGCCACTGGGGTGTGCGCTGATCAATACCTTGCCAGAAAGCACCACAGTGCCGGATATGACCGCGCACTGGGAGCGTCAGCTTAACGATATCAGCGAACGAGCGCTGAAATATGACGGTTTTATGCAGCCCTTGCTGGAGCAGCTGCACAACCTGGTCGGCCAGGCTTGCCAGCTGAATACCCAGGCGTTCAGTGGGCTACCAAGCCATAGCCCGGTCAAGGGTAAATCCCGTCGTCCCCAGCAGCGTCGGGCAGGCACTGGCAAGTCTCGCAAGAGCAGCTCGACAGGTCGCCGCCGTCAAACAGACTGAACGGATCGTGCCCTGATACCGAGTGCTACCAATAGCCGTCTGGTATCCGACAATCGTTTCTACTTATACTGCAGGCCCTCTATAAAGGAGGGACTTTGGGGGTGGTATGTCCATTTTGATCGACACGGTTTTTCCGATCTTTCTGATTATTCTGGTTGGTTTTCTGGCCGGAAAATTCAGAATCTGTGGTGGCGATGCGGCCAAGGTCCTGAATGATTTTGTCTTCTGGTTTGCCATGCCATGCCTGCTGTTCAAGGCCATGGTGGTGGTTGATCCGGCCGAGCTGCTGAATCTGGACTACCTGATCCTGATTGCGATCAGCGCCATTCTGACCATGGCGGTAGGGGTCTTGATGGCGAAATATCTGCTGGGTAAACGGCTGGATAGCAGCGCCTTGCTGGGGCTGAATGCGGCCTATGGCAACACCGGTTACCTCGGAATTCCGCTGGCGTTTGCGAGTTTTGGAGATGCCGCCAGTGTGCCGGTGATCCTGTATGTGGTGGTCGGGTCACTGCTAACCGTGACCATTGCCATCATCATGATTGAACTGGATAACAAAGTGGCGGCCAGCCCGGCGCAAATTACCATGGATATTGGTAAAGCCGTGTGTAAAAACCCGATGTTACTGTCGCCACTGGCGGGCATTCTGTATGCCATGTTGCCAGTGGAATTGCCTTCCATGGTATTTAACTTCTGCGATATGTTGGGCGATGCCGCGGGGCCGTGTGCGTTGTTTTCGCTGGGGTTGTTTCTGGTTGGCAAACCCCTGTTCGGGGATATTTCTGCCATTTCAACGACGGCATTACTGAAACTGTTGGGGCAACCCTTGCTGACCTGGTTTTTGGCCAGTTATGTCTTTTCGTTGTCGCCGCTCTGGACCAGTGTGGCAATCCTGATGGCCAGCACCCCAACAGGGGCGGGCAGTTTTGTATTGGCACAAAAGTACAATATTTTTGTGCAGGAAACCTCGACCACCATTATCTGGACCTCGATGGTGTCGCTCTTCACCATCAGCTGGGTGCTCAGCTCCGGTCTTTAGGCGAGCGGATGCCCAGTTGAGACTCTTTGCCGGTTTGTCCGGTTTTCCTGATTCGTCTGACCCTGGTAAATAGCGTGAACGGTCTTCCTCTGCGTGTCATCAGGCTTCGTTCCGTGTGAACCAATTCACAATATCTGCATAAATCTCTCTCCTTGTTTTTTATGAACTATCCTCAAAACGTGCCTGGCTAGCCGATAACCACGCATTTGTCACCCCTAATTGTCATGAAATACCCCTTTAGAGGTGACTCTAACGGGGCAATGTCGATATCTATGGTTGTTTGTAGACTGATGATGATTTGCTGACGGTTAATTGCAAACTTGTCAATAAGCTTTCTGCCACGAACCAATGAGTGCAGTGGCGATATTGATACAGGATGTGCTGAAGCTCAGGTGCTGTTTGATTTTCATGGTTTGAATTGTTTGATTAAGAGGTAATGGATGAAAGTTATTTCCCGTTGTGCGTTGGTATGGCTGCTGGCATTGACTGGCCATGTAGAAGCGGCGACCGAAAAACAGTGCGAAACCGTACGAATTGGTGTGGTGGACTGGACTGACTTGCATGTGGTGAACGGCATTGCCCAGTCACTGCTGGAAAAACTGGGTTATCGGGTAGAGCTGAGCATGCAGCCTGCGACCCCGGAAGTCTTTAACCAGATGAAGCAGCGTAATATCGATGTATTCATGGGGTATTGGACACCGGCCATGGTCGAAGTGGCCGCTCCCTATTATGGTCAGCAAGAGGTCAGCACCCTGACCGCCAATCTGGATGAAGCCCTCTGGACCCTGGCTGTCCCTGAATACGTATATAACCAGGGAGTGCGTGACTTTGCCGATATCGCCCGTTTTCACGACAAATTTGGAGGGCGTATTTACGGTCTGGAAAAAGGCAGCAGTGGTAACGAAGCCATTCACGACATGATTAATGCCGATGCCTTTGGCCTGAAAGATTTTGATCTGATCGAAACGTCAGAACGACTGATGATGGCCCAGGTGAATGGCCGCGTCCGCAAGGGCGAGTGGATTGTCTTTATGGGCTGGAAGCCGCATCCAATGAACCAGCAGTTTGCCATTCGCTATCTCAGCGGTGGGGATGACTACTTTGGCCCGGATTACGGCAAGGCCACGGTAAACACCAGTATCCGCAAAGGGTTGGAGCAAGAATGTCCTAACCTGGCCCAATTCTTCAGCAATCTGAAATTCAAGGCCGCGCTGGAAGAAGAAATCATGCAAAAAACCAGCAATGAATTTGTACCGGTGGATCGTGCCGTGCGGATGTGGATGCACAGCAACCCGGGTCAGGTCAGCGCCTGGTTGCAAGGGGTCAAAACCCTGGATGGCCAGTCGGTTGATCCTCGTGCCATTGCCGAAGATATGGAATTGACCTTCGGTCGCTAGTGGCCGGATTGGTAGCAGTTGGGTCGCTAGCAGTTCTAGCAGTTGGGCTGATAGCGGCCGGGCCGAGATGCCAGCCCGGCTGGCTCTCGAACTTTATTGGCGTTTTTTCATGCGGTAGGCCAGTGCCGGGCGTGTCAGCCCCAGCTGTTTTGCTGCTTCAGTAACGACGCCCTCGCTGTTTTTCAGCGCCTTGTCGATCATCAGGGTTTCCAGCTCATCCAGACTGGTACCGGATGAGATAAGAATGTCAGCCAGCTGGTCGGTCGATAATCCCGGTATCAGGTTGCTCGCGTCACCTTCCGGGGAGGTAATTTTCCCCTGGTGATTAATGATATTAAGCGGGTGTGTCGGCTCCGTCAGTGATGGAAACAGATGCTCCAGCTCGATCACTCGGTGGTTGTCCGTCAGGATAACACCGCGTTCGATCATGTTTTCCAGTTCGCGGACGTTACCTGGCCAGCTGTAGTCGGCCAGCATCGACATGGCGCGGTCAGTCAGGCCGATGATTTTCTTGTTGTATTCGCGCTGGTAGCGGTCGAGAAAATGCTCGACCAGCAGCGGAATATCCTCCCTGCGCTCACGCAAGGGTGGGATACGGATCGGCAGCACATTCAGACGGAAGAACAGATCTGCCCGAAAGCGTCCGTCCTGGACGGCCTGTTGTAAATCTTCGTTGGTGGCGGCTACGACACGTACGTCTATTTTACGGGTCATGGTATCGCCCACCCGTTCCAGTTCACCTTCTTGCAGGACTCGCAGCAGCGTGGCTTGTGCGCGGGGCGTCAGTTCAGCCACCTCATCAAGAAAAATGGTGCCATAGTCCGCCCGTTCAAACTTGCCTTTGCGTGACTGGTGCGCTCCGGTGAAGGCTCCTTTTTCAACCCCGAATAACTCGGATTCAATCAGGTCCGGTGGGATGCAGGCGCAGTTGACGGCGACAAAAGGCTGCTCGGCCCGGTCACTGAGGCGATGGATATTACGCGCCTGGACTTCCTTGCCGACACCGGTTTCACCCAGCAACAGCACGCTTACCTTGCTGGCCGCCGCCCGGCTGATCATATCGCAGGCCTGTTTGAAGGCCGGGGAGTTACCGACAGCGGAAAAGGGTGTCCAGTCAGCCTGAGCCTGGGCTTCGTAGCGGCTTTTTAATTCGGTGTATTCGTGCTGCAGCAGCTCCAGTTCGTCGATTAATGGACTGGGGCGGAGGTATTTCTCCAGTGCTTCGCGGTCGGGCCATTCATGGGCCGGGCGGCCGATATTAACGCAATGACTGTCACCACAGGCGCAGCACTGGGTTTCCTTAAACAGAATCTGTCGTCCCATATAGTAACTGGTGTAGCCACTGGCATAGCCGAGCAGAGTCCAGCACACGGCTTCTTTGCTGGGGCCAATCTCCTGCAGGTGCTGCTCTGCTTCCCAGGAGTGATGCCAGTCAAATTCGCCGTAATAGGCACCGCTGGCCATATCAAATTCCAGCCGGATCGGCGTCACTTTGACCTTGCCTTCCAGCTTGTGCAGCTGTGGCCCGACAACAAAAGAATCCTGGGTACTGAGATCAGGGCGCAAGCGTTTGGCCAGCTCGGCATCAAGGCGGCCAGAGGCATAACCAAAACGCATCAGCACCCCCTTGGCCCGCTCCCAGCCAAGAATATCAATCAGATCCTTGCGTAACTGGCCAAACACTGCGGCATGGGTCAGCAGCATGCGATTTTCGTGCAGCCAGATATGGCCACTATCCGGGTCGAAGCGCAGTTGATGAATCAGATCATCATCGCTGGGAGTGGGTAACGGTGTGCGATGGCTCATGGCGGCTTGGCTCATTGTTATTATCTTTTTGTAAGCAGTAATCTGCTTGATCATATAGTCAATTGCATAGATCACAATCACCATATCATTAACTACAAACGGGATCTGGTCGTCCCGCTGTTGGGCTGAAACGTGGTTTAACGAGCAGCTTGTATCTAAAAAATCGTTTAAAAACAATGGCTTGAATTTTCAGTGCAGGCGCAAAGTCCAGTTTGATGCGCTGGCATGGCCATTGCTCTTACCTGTTATGTGATGAGATAACAGTCAGGTCGGTTATGTGTTTGTTCTTCATATCCACCAACCGGATGAACAGGCTTAACACATTTCTTGCTGGTGCCACCAAATTCAATACCGGTGGAATCCGCTGTTTGATCGAAAACAAATAACAATAAAACAGGAAATAGCTATGAAATACGGTGTAATGCGTCCTGGACATGTCCAGATTCGGGTTCTCGATATGGCAGATGCCCTGAAGCACTATTGTGACTTGATGGGATTGATTGAAACCGGCCGTGATGATCAGGGACGTGTTTATCTGAAAGCCTGGTCAGAAGTAGACAAGTATTCAGTGGTGCTGCGGGAAGCAGACGAAGCGGGGATGGATTTTTTTGGTTTCAAGGTAGTGTCCGAAGCAATGCTCGATCTGCTGCGCGGACGACTGGTCGAGTATGGCGTGGAGGTTGAAGATATTGCCGCTGACGACCTGCAAGACTGTGGCCGCAGGGTACGTTTTGTGGTGCCAACCGGTCATTCCTTCGAATTGTTTGCTACCAAGGAACAAACCGGCAAATGGGGCATTTCCAATATCAACCCGGAAGCCTGGCCTCGTGGTCTGAGTGGTATGGGCGTGGTGCGGTTTGACCATTGCCTGCTGTATGGCCCGGATGTTCCAGCCACGGCAAAACTGTTCGAGGAAGTGCTGGGCTTTGGTATGGCTGAGCAGGTCGTGGCACCGGATGAAGACAAAACCCTGATCGCTGCGTTTCTGAGCTGTGGCATGAAGGCGCATGATATAGCCTTTATTGAAAACCCCGAGCCAGGCCAGTTCCATCACTCGTCTTATTATCTGGAAACCTGGGAAGACGTGCTGCGTGCTGCGGACCTGATCTCCATGACCGATACCCCGATCGATATTGGCCCAACCCGCCACGGCCTGACTAACGGTCGTACGATCTATTTCTTTGACCCTTCCGGCAATCGCACCGAAGTGTTTGCCAACGGTAACTACCACTATCCGGACCACGAGCCGGTTACCTGGACTGCGGATCAACTGGGCAAGGCGATTTTCTATCATGATCGTGTTCTGAACGAACGCTTCTTGACCGTTACTACCTGATCAGCAGTAAAACGTGGCACCACACGCTGTTGTGGTGTTACGTCTGTTTTGTTGATCGATACCAGGGAAACAAGGCGATATCCTGACAGTGCATCAGCCAGTGTGTCAGCGTCGGTTATGGCCGACGTTTGGGGAATAACCAGAATCCGAACCAGCGTGTCATCCGGGGCATGGCCACATAAGACATCAGGACCATGACCACCGCCGTCACCAGCAGGGTGCGGAATATCAGCGGGATCTGGGCGAGGGGTTCACCAAACAGAAAGAACACCAGCGTGACAATCGGATACAGAGCCATCCAGCTGACAATCGTCATCTTGTATTTGGCCGGTGGTGTCTGTGGATTGGCGGCAGGTTGCCCTGGCAAATCAAACCAGTTGGCGATGCCGTAGGTGATCTCCCGCTGGGTCGGGGATGACAGCAGAGCCTCAATCGAGCCGAGTAGTTGCGCCCGCTGGGTGGATGCTTCCCAGACATTCAGTGCAGCATGGGAGGTAAAGCGGAAGATGATCCGGTACTCTGGGTCGTCGCTACTGGCTGGTCGGAACAGGTTGGTACCGAGATAGCCTTCGAAGCGTGAAGCGGCGAGGGTCATATCGGCGCTGAGTTGTTCGAACTCGGATTCCTTGCCAGGAATAACACGGCGGGAAATAACAACCGTAACCGGGCTGTCTGTATCGCTATGGGGTTCCATAACTACTCCAATAATAAGAATATTAAAATGCTAGCGCGAATAGAAAACGAGGTCAGGTGTTGTTTTTTATTATGCTCGGGAATTCAGAATGTCATATATGGGTGCTCAATGAATTATCAGGATTTGTATTTCTTTGTGAAGGTGGTCGATAAAGGCAGTATCGTGGCCGCGTCGCGTTATTTGAATGTTCCTACCTCCACTCTGAGTCGTCGTATCCAGTCGTTTGAAGCCGAACTGGGTTACAAACTGATCCATCGCAGCGCCAAAACCTTTGGTCTGACAGAATCCGGCCAGCGTTTTTATCAGAGTGTTGTGGATACCGTACAAGACCTGGAAACCCGACTGGAAAACGTTAATAGCGAACTGTCCTCGATGTCGGGTGATATCAAAATCACCGCACCAGTCAGTCTCGGACATTATTACGTCAAACAGTGGGTATTCGATTTTATGAAAGAAAACCCCCGTATTACCGTGGAAATGTTCCTCAGTAACGAGAATGTCGACCTGGTTAAAAACAGCATTGATATCGCCTTCCGCATGGGTAATGTGACACTGAACGAATGGGTATCCCGGTCGCTGTTCCGTTCCAGCAACCTGATCTGCGCAACGCCCGCCTTTATGGCGCAATTCGACAGCCCGCAACGGCCACAGGCATTGTCACGAATGCCACTGGTAGCGCTCAAGCGTAACCCGGTCTGGCGCTTCTTTAATGCCGCTGGTGAAGCCGAAACCTTTGTCCCGAAACCCACCCTGCGTACCGATGAAATCCAGTTTGCCCTGGATGCGGTACTGGAAGGCGTCGGAGCGGCCTGTTTGCCTTGTTATATCGCCCGCGAAGGGCTGGAAAACGGCGACCTGATCCAGTTATTGCCAGACTGGCGCATGGAAGACCGCGAAGTGAATATCGTCTTTCCTCATCGTCAGAACATGCCGGTCAAAACCCGCGCCTTTATTGATTTTATTATCGCCAAGGCAGCCCAGCATGCCGTCAATCTACGCCCTGCAGGGTAATCCCCCGGGGCGAAGGTAATTGTGTTATCCCTCGCCGACCGGCTCCCTGGCCGGTGCTGCTGGTTTTCATGGGTTTTTCTGGTTTTCACGGATGGTGCCGGTTTCTGGTTCTCATGGCTGGGAGAGCGCCGGTCAGAGAGGTGATTGAAGGAAAGGAAAGAGAAGGAAATGGCCTGCAGGCCGGGCTAACAGCATACTGACATCCGCACTGAATCCCGTAATCGGGATGATCAACTCTCGAAAATATCGGTTTTAACCCCATGGGCCAGCCATATACTGAAGCTATGGAAATCCACGGCTGGCACAGCAACCCAATAACAATAAACCGTGATTCTGAACGGCGTAATGACGCTGCTTGCTGCGCAAATACATGATCAAACAGGTGATATATGAAAGAGTTTCGACACTTTATTAATGGTGAATATGTTGCATCTCTGAGCAACCGGACATTTGAAAATCGTAATCCGGTTGATAACAGCCTGATTGGCCTGGTGCACGAAGCCGGAAAAGAAGAAGTAGACGCCGCCGTTAAAGCGGCCAAAAAAGCACTCAAGGGGCCATGGGGCAAATACACCCAGGCACAACGTATCGAGCTGCTGAACAAGGTAGCCGATCGCATCAACGAACGCTTTGATGAATTCCTGCAAGCCGAATGTCTGGATACCGGCAAGCCCCACAGCATTGCCAGCCATATCGACATTCCGCGAGGAGCCGCCAACTTCAAGGCCTTCTCCGAAACCCTGGCCAACCATCCGACCGAAAATTTTCATCTGGATACCCCCGATGGCAAAGGCGCCATCAATATGGGCCACCGTACCCCCAAGGGCGTGATTGCCGTTATCTCCCCCTGGAACCTGCCCTTATTGCTGATGACCTGGAAAGTAGGCCCGGCACTGGCGTGCGGTAATACCGTGGTGGTCAAACCATCAGAAGAAACCCCGGCCACCACCACCTTGCTGGGTGAAGTCATGAACGAATGTGGCGTTCCTGCCGGTGTCTTTAACGTGGTTCATGGCCTGGGGCCAAACTCCGCGGGTGAATTTCTCACCACCCATCCGCTGGTCGATGCCATTACCTTTACCGGCGAAACCCGCACCGGCGAAATCATTATGAAAGCCGCCGCCTGTGGCCTGCGTAATATCTCGCTGGAATGTGGCGGCAAAAATGCCGGTATCGTTTTTGCCGATTGCGATATCGAAAAAGCCGTCGAAGGCACCATGCGTTCCGCCTTCGTCAACTGCGGTCAGGTGTGCCTGGGCACCGAACGGGTGTACGTCGAACGGTCAGTGTATGACCAGTTCCTGACCCGTATGAAAGAAGAAGTCGCCAAACTCAAGCTGGGTCGCCCGGAAGACAAGCAAGCCAACTTCGGCCCGCTGGTTAGCCTGGAACACCGCGACAAGGTTGCTTACTACTACAACCTGGCCAAAGAAGAAGGCGCGACCGTAGAAATTGGTGGCGGTATCCCGGATATGGGCGCAGCAATGAACGACGGTGCCTGGATTGAACCGACCATCTGGACTGGCTTGCCAGACGATGCCCGAGTGGTACGTGAAGAAATTTTTGGCCCTTGCTGTCATATCCGCCCCTTCGATACCGAAGAAGAAGTGATCGAACTGGCTAACGATACCGTATACGGCCTGGCCGCCGCGATCTGGACTGAAAATACCTCGCAAGCCATCCGGGTAGCAGAACAGATGGAAGCCGGTATCGTCTGGGTCAACTCCTGGTTCCTGCGTGACTTGCGTACCGCCTTTGGTGGTGCCAAACAGTCAGGTATTGGTCGGGAAGGCGGCGTTCACGGTCTGGAGTTTTATACCGAACTGAAAAACATCTGCATCAAACTGTAAAACCCAAAACGGCACCAGCAAGACAACGTACTTGTTGATGCCGACAATACCGCCACAACGAAGGAATCATTATGCCGATTATTCAAGTCAGTATTATCGAAGGTCGCCCGGATGAGATGAAAGAACAATTGATTGTTGAACTGACCGAAGCGGCGGTTCGGGCGTTGGATGCACCGCGAGAGAGTGTGCGGGTATTGATTAGCGAAATGCCCAAACAGCATTTTGGTATTGGCGGTGTCTCGGTAAAAAAACTGGGACGCTGACGTTCACTGGTTGCTCGGCGATCAACCACTTGCTTGCCCGCATACTATGCGGGCTTTTTTATGGGCTATTACAACCTGCAGCGGCCACATATGGCGAATAGTGGTATCAGCCCTCTCGCAGCAGAAGAAAAACTTAACACTGTGTCCGGGATTAGTTGACCACTACAAAGTGACTCTCACCTCCACAGCTTACCTCCAGTCCGCTGCTGATTGAATCGCGCTGGATTTGCTCTTAACCTTCTCTTAACCCCACCTTAACCTTGGCTGCTCTAGCATGGCCGACCAGATTCCCGCGGAGTATCTTTTATGCCTTTTCCGGCATTCCCGTTGCCCCTGATTCCACGAACAGCCCGGCTGCTACCTGTCATGTTACTGGCGGGGTGTGCCAGTTTGTCTGGCGAGCAGCAAGCGGTACAGCAAACCTTGATGGATGAACAGGCCAGCGTTCAGCAGTGGCAAGCCACTCCCGTGACTTCTGTGGCAGGGGAGGAAGCGGTCGAGTCCAACAGTCTGCTGGCGCTATTGCCAGACGAGCAGTTAACCCAACTGGTCAAACAAAGCCTGGCCGCCAATCCCGGATTGCAGCAAACCTGGCTGACGTTGCAGGTTTTGCGTAGCAGCCAGCTTGGTGTGGAAGCCAATCAGTTACCGGAAGCCGATCTGTCCTTGTCTGGCAGTCGTAGCGAAGACGATGGCAACAGCTTTACCACTGAGCTATCGGTCAGCTGGGAGCTGGATTTATGGGCCAGGCTTGCCGATAGCAGCTCGGCGGCGGCGGCGGATGTGGCCGAGCAGCTGGCGTTATACCAGTCGGCCCGAGACACACAGGTGGCGGAGGTGATGTCGTCCTGGTTGCAACTGATCCAGCTGAACAACGCCATTCAGGTGCAGGCGTTATTGCTGGATTCGCTGCGCAAAAATGAAGACGCCATTATCCAGCGTTATCGTCGGGGGGTGGGCGATCTGGATGACCTCGACAGTGCCCGTTCCTCATTGGCCAGTGCCGAGTCGACCCAGGCGGATAACTACTACCAGTTAGCGGCGGCCAAACGCAGCCTGCGCACCTTGCTGGGACGTGTAACGGATACCGCCGAGGATGACGCGGAAGTACCGATTCCGACAGATTATCCTGCGGTGTTATTGCCACTGGTGGAGCTGCCGGAGCAGACGCTGGCGCGTCGGCCGGATTTGCAGGCTGCCTGGCAGGCGCTGCAAGCCGCCGATTTGCGTACCCAGGTTGCCTATAAGGATATGTTGCCTTCCCTGAGCATTTCTGCAGCTCTGTCGGATACCGCGACGTCGCCGTCCTCTTCTTTGTTGACAGATCCGGTCTGGAGTCTGCTGGGACAGCTTACCGCGCCTTTGTTTCGGGGTGGGGAGTTAAAAGCGGCGGCTCGTACCGCTGAATTGAATGCTGCGGTGGCGGCCCAGTCCTACCGTGAAACGCTACTGACGGCGGTCGTAGAGGTTGAGAATGCTCTCGATCAGGAGGCTACCCTGGCGCGGCAGCAAGAGGCGATTCAACGTGCGTTAGAGAGCGCCCGCGCCAATGAAACACGTTACGTGCGGCGCTATCGTTCCGGCCTGGTGGATATGCTCGATCTGTTATCGGTACAACAGTCCCGTTACAGCCTGGAAGACACTCTGAATACATTGACTTATCAACGCTTGAGCAACCGCATTACGCTGGGTTTGGCACTGGGATTACCGGGTACCGTAACCCTGGAGAACCTCACCGCATCACCTGCCCAAGCGGTATCCGAATCCTTACCTGCATCTTCATCTGACTTATCTGCGGAGACCCTCTGATATGAGCGCTAACCCGTCCATTTCGACTCACACTGGCTGGCGCAAACTGATCTGGCTCGGCCTTGCTGTCGTCTTTTTAGCTGCTGTTGTGGCCTGGAACCAATACCAGATGGCGCAGCAAAATAGCCGCCCAATGCCCGGGCAGGCTGCCGGGAAAGGGGGTGCTCCGGCAGCTGGCGGCCAGCAAGGCGGGGCGGGTGGTCGGCCTGCTGAAGAAGCCGTGGTGGCCGCGTCTGTTCGAGTGGTGGAGGTGACTGCCGCTACGTATCAGGCGGAGTTATCGGGTTATGGATCTGCCGAGGCACATTTTCAGTTAAGCCTGACTGCCCGGGTCGCCGGTAATATTGAGCGTATAACGGATCTGTTCGACAGTGGCCGCCGGGTCGCTCAGGGGGCGGTGCTGGCGACTCTGGAAAACAGTAGCTATCAGGCTGAGGTGGCGGAAGCAGAACAGGACGTTGCCGATGCCCGGCTGGCGTTGCTGGAAGAACAGCGCGAAGTCGAGCAGGCACTGGATGAATGGCAAGCTGCTGGCCTGTCTGGTGAACCGGACTCACCCTTGTTGCTGCGTGAACCACAACTGGCCGCCGCGGAAGCTGCGTTAAAAAACGCCGAGGCGGCATTACGCTCAGCGCGCAAACAACTGTCCTGGACTCGAATCACAGCCCCGTTTGATGCCCTGGTTGTTGAGCGTCTGGTCAGCCCGGGAGAATACGTCAGTGCCGGTGGTGATATTGCGACCTTGTACAGTACCGACCGGGTTGAGGTGTCGGTGGCGTTGTCGGAACAGGAATGGGCCATGCTGCCTGGTATAGAGACGTTGCTGGATGGTCAATGGCCGGTAACGCTGACGTCGGTGGAGTCCGATGGGCAGTGGCAAGGGGTGGTGCTGCGGGCCGAGCAGCATATGGACGAAGAGACGCGTCAGCGTGCCTTGATTGTGGCGGTAGAAAAGCCTCTGGATCAACAACCGATGTTACAACCCGGGTTGTTTGTGAAGGTATCGCTACTGGGTAAATCGGTTGATCAGTTATGGAAATTACCGGCTTCGGCCTTGAGCCAGCGTGGCGAAATCTGGCTGGTGAATGACCGCGATCTGTTGGAAAAATACGTCGCGGATACCCTGTTCAGCGATGCCAACTTTATTTATACCTCTGTGCCGGAAGGGTTGAGTGGAACGCATAAGGTGGTGGTGCAACCCCTGTCGAGTTATGTCGAAAAAAGCCTGGTCAAGCCGGTTGTGTTGACGCTGGGCAAGACCGGAATTGTCGACGCCCAGACCGAGGAAACAACGTATGAGTAACCTCAGCAAGCCATCGTCAGGAGGGATTATCGGCTGGTTTGCCTGTAATCCGGTGGCGGCCAACTTGTTGCTGGGGTTGGTGATTATTCTCGGGGTGTTGCAGGTCACCGAGCTGCGCAAGGAGGCGTTCCCCAGTCTGGAGCCGAATGAAGTCACGGTGTCCGTGAGCTACAGCAGTGGTTCGGCGGTACAGTCTGAGGAAGGGGTTGCGATCAAGATCGAAGAAGCGCTGGAAGGCGTGATCGGTATCGATAGCGTTACCTCAACGTCCACCGGCAGCAGCGTCAGCGTGACCGTTGAGCGTAAATCCGATTACGACCTGGATACCCTGTTGCGGGATGTGCGTGCCGAAGTCGACAGTATTTCGACTTTTCCGGCCGATGCCAAAAATCCGGTGATTGCCAAGGCGCAGCGGGAAGAACATGCGCTCTGGCTGCAATTTTATGGGGATGTGGATCGCCACACCTTGCAGCAACTGGGTACCGAACTGAAATCCGATTTGTTGGCGCGTACTGAGATCAGCAGTGTGTCGAAGTCGGGTTGGCGTGATCCGCAAATGGTGATCGAAATCGATGAGGGGCGCTTGCAAGCCTATGGCTTGAGCTTGTCGGATGTGGAAGATGCGGTCAATTCCGGCTCGGCTACCAGCATGACCGCCGTATTAAAGAGCAAGAACCTGTATTTGCAATTACAAGCCTCGGAGCAGGCTTACGATGTTACCGATTTTGAGCAATTGCCGCTGATCAGCCTCGACAGTGGTCGTCAGCTGTTATTGGGCGATGTGGCTCGGGTACGGGATACCTATGATGAAGACACGGTGGTGTTATCGCGCTTTCAGGGGCAGAACAGTATTGCCTTGCAGGTGATTACGACGGGTCAGGATGATATTTCCGACTCGGTGATCGCCGCCCGTGCGGTGGTGGAAGAGTGGCAGCAAAGTGGCCGCATTCCAGACTCGGTGCAGTTGGAAACCTGGTATGACCGCAGTGAATCGATCAACAGCCGGTTGGCCTTGCTGGTCAAAAACGCCGTGACTGGTGTGTTGATGGTGTTTGTACTGCTGGCGCTGTTTTTGAACGTCAGTGTTGCCTTTTGGGTTGCTATGGGGCTGCCGTTTATTTTCTTCGGCACCATGTACTTTATGGGTGATGGCTGGGCCGGGATGTCGCTGAATTCGTTTACCACCTTCGGTTTTATCATGGCACTGGGGATCGTGGTCGATGATGCGGTGGTGGTGGGGGAAAGTGTCTATACCGAGCGAAGTCGGCACGGCGATACCATGAAAAATACCATCGCCGGTACCATGCGAGTGGCTATTCCGACCATGTTCGGGGTATTTACCACGGTGGCGGCATTTTATTCGTTATCCCATATCGAAGGTCGCCTGGGGCAGGTGTACAGCCAGTTTGCCGGCGTCGTCACCATCTGTCTGTTGCTGTCGCTGGTGGAGTCGAAGCTGATCTTGCCAGCGCATTTGGCGCATCTGAATACCCACAAACGGCCACGCCGTCATCTGTTGGCTCGCGCCTGGGGCCGGGTTCAGCACGGCTGTGACTCCGGGTTGCAGTGGTTTAGCGAGCGCCTGTATCGCCCATTGATTGATACCGCGCTGGCGCAGCGTTATGCCGTACTGGTGGTATTTGCGGCCTTGTTTGTGCTGGTGGTGGGGATGCCGTTTACCGGAGCGGTGCGGGTCAGCTTTTTCCCGGATGTGGAAGGCGATACCGTGCGGGCCTCGCTGTCGATGGAGCAGGATGCCAGCTACGGCCTGACCCACAGCCATTTGCTGACGCTGGAGCAGCAGGCTTATGAGATTGACCAGCGGCTGGGGGGCGGCGGGATTGCCAATCTGCAAGTGATGTCCAGTGCTGACCAGTCCGGCTCCCTGACGATTGAACTGGCTGCCGATGCGCCGTACCGGATCACCGAGTTTACTCGTCAATGGAAGGCCTTGGCCGGGATGCCGGAAGGGGTCAAAACCCTGCGTATCCAGAGCCGTCGCGAGTCGATATCCGCATTGCGGGTGGAATTGCGCGCCAGTGCCGATGATGTGCTGGAAGGGGCCGGTGCTGCGTTTCGTACCAGTCTGGCGGCGATTCCCGGTGTCAGTGGCGTCGAAGACAATCTGGACCCGACCCAGCCACAAGTCAGCCTGTCGCTGAATGCCCAGGGTGAGGCTCTGGGCCTGACCACTTCGATGCTGGCGCAGCAGATACTGCAGGCTTTCAGTGGCCAGGTGGTGCAACGTTACCAGCGTGGCAGTGATGAAATTGAAGTGACGGTACGTTATCCGTTGACGGATCGTCAGAATCCAGCCGATGTACTGAGTGCCCGGGTACGGACGGACGATGGCACCGTGGTACCGCTGGCGGCTGTGGCGACCATTAGCTATGGCTATTCCCGCGATACCATTACGCGTATTGATGGCAAGCGGGCGGTCTACCTGACCGCTGATGTCGACAAGGATATTCTGTCGGCGACGGAGCTGGTCAGCTTGCTGAAGCGTGATGTTGCCCCACAGCTGGAAAAACAGTATCCGGGGCTGGATATACATTTTGCCGGTGAGGCAGAAGAGCAGGCCACCACCCAGTCGAGCATGACGGCGCTGTTTATTGTGGCCATGCTGGTGATTTACATTTTGCTGGCCGTGCCGCTGCAGTCGTATTTTCAGCCGCTGATTATTATGGTGGCGATTCCATTTGGCATTATGGGAGCAATTCTGGGGCACTGGATGACCGGCCTGTCGCTCACCATTCAGTCGTTTTTTGGCATTATCGCCCTGAGTGGGGTTGTGGTGAATGACAGCCTGTTGCTGGTGTCCCGCTTTAATGAGCTGAAGCCGGATGCGGCGCATTTCAACAGCGCGATCAGTCTGGCCTGCCGGGATCGTTTGCGGGCGGTATTGCTCACCTCGGTGACGACCTTTGCGGGTCTGGCGCCGTTGTTGGGGGAAACCGACCGTCAGGCGCAGTTCCTGATTCCGGCGGCGGTGTCGTTGGGTTACGGTATTTTGTTTGCTACCGTGATTACGCTGATTCTGATTCCAGCCTTGTTGGCGGTGCAGCATGATGTGATTGATCTGCTGGCGGCCTTGCGGCAACGGCTCGGATGGCCGTCTGACGATAAGGATGCTGCCCCTACCACAGGAGACAAGCCGTGCTGAGCGTGTTACTGGTCGAGGATGATCTCGACCTGGCGGCCACTCTGGTTGATTACCTGTTGCTGGAAGATATCCAGTGCGATCACGCCAGCAATGGTGTGGCCGGGCTGACGCTGATGGCAGACAATGAGTATCGCGTGCTGCTACTGGATCTGAACCTGCCCCGGCTGGATGGCATCAGTATTTGCCAGCGATTACGGCAGTTGGGCAACGATACGCCGATCCTGATGTTGACGGCCCGTGACCAGCTCACCGATAAGCGGGATGGCTTTCAGGCTGGCACCGACGACTATCTGGTCAAGCCGTTTGAAATGAGCGAGCTGGTGATGCGGGTAAAGGCATTGGCTCGCCGTCGTAGTGGCCAGGTGATGCGGCTGGATTGTGGTGATTTGGTGATGGATCTGAGCAGTCGTGTGGTGACACGGGGAGAACGCGAAATTCATCTGTCGCCCACTGGCTGGATCTTGCTGGAAACCCTGTTGCGGGCATCTCCTGCGGTGGTCAGCCGGCGTCAACTGGCACAAGCGGTCTGGGGCGACGAAGCCCCGGACAGCAACAGTCTTAAAGTACATCTGTTTAATCTGCGCAAGTCTGTGGATGGTCAGGCCGACGTGAACCTGATGCATACCCTGGCGGGGCAGGGGATTGCGCTGCGCGTACCGGATGTCAGTAACGAGCCATCGTCCTGATGCGTATCAGTCTGAAGTGGTTGTTGATTCTGGCCTTCCTGCTACTGGGGTTACTGCTGACGGTGGGTTATTCGATGCTCAGTGTGCAGTATATGATCCGCGGCATGGATGTGGTGATGGTGCAGGATATGGAACACACGCTAAAGAAGCTGACCTCTGCTACCCATCCTCCTGATGCTGGCGAATACGCCGATTTTTATATTGCGCCGGACTGGGCACAACAGCCCGCGGTGATACAGCGGGTATTTGAACAGGCACCCAAGACGGCGGGTGTACTGTACAAGCGCCGTATTGCCGAACAGGGTGACGAGCACCCCAATATGCACTTTGTGATGCGTTATCGACTGGGCCGGGAAAATGACGGGCGGGACTGGTACATCAGCCGAACCCTGGAACACTCCACCCGGTCGGAACTGGTCAGCACCCAGATTGACAGCAGCCGTCGACGGCTGCATTGGATTCTGGCATCAACCCTGGTGCTGATCGTGACGATCGCAGTGTTATTGTTCCGTTTTTTATCGCGTCCGGCAGGGCGTTTGCTGGACTGGACACGAGAGCTGGATGCCAGCGAGCTGGCACAACCGGTGCCGGATTTTGGTTATTCGGAGCTGAATGAACTGGCCAGCCTGATGCATGGCAGTTTGACCAGCGTGCAGCAAACGCTGAATCGCGAACAGGCGTTTTTACGCCATGCCAGCCATGAATTACGTACACCGATTGCCGTGGTGCGTAATAACACCGAGCTGTTGCGACGACTGACGGAACGCCACACGCCGCTGGACGACACGCGGGTGCTGGCCACGGTGGCGCGGCTGGAACGGGCGGGTATCACCATGGCCCAGTTGACCGAAACCCTGTTGTGGCTGAGCCGGGATGATATCGCCAGTTTGCCGGTGCGACAGATTGCGCCTAGCGACCTGTTGCTGCAACTGGTGGATGAGCTGACCTTTTTGCTGAACAACAAAACGATCGAACTGGTGGTGGAAACCGATACCGACTGGCAGACCCGTCTGCCGGAAACTCCGCTGCGGATTGTGCTGGGGAATATTATTCGCAATGCCTTCCAGCACACCTGGGAAGGCCGCGTGGAAATTTATCAGCAAGGCAGCCGGATTGTGGTGAATAACTACGACAGCACAATGCCGGGCGAAAATACCTTGCTCGCCAGCCAGAATGCCGCTGACAGCGGTCAATATGACCAGGGCTTCGGGCTGGGATTGCAGCTGACCCGGCAATTGACGAAGCGATTGAACTGGGACTATCACAACCATGCCGAAGCGGATGGTCATCGGGTTATTCTGGATATTGGCGCCGGCGATGGACCGTCACAGCCCAGCTGACCGGCCATGTGCCTGAGTGGCTAATTTGCGAGCAGGCCTCGACCGGGCCTGCTTCTCTGGCATAATCAGCCGATCATGTTAAAGGCTGGTACTTATGTCTCTACAACCCGATGCCATACTGATCCGACGTGCGGCCATGGCCTCCATTGCCACAGCGGTGATACTGCTGGTGGCCAAACTCGGTGCCTGGAGCGTCAGTGACTCGACCAGTGTGCTGTCGTCGCTGCTGGACTCCCTGATGGATATCGCCGCTTCTGTGGTGAATTTTTTTGCCATCCGTTATGCCCTGATGCCTGCGGATGATGAGCATCCCTTTGGTCACAGCAAGGCCGAAGGTCTGGCTGCACTGGTGCAGTCGGCCTTTATTCTGGGGTCGGTGGTCGCGTTATTGCTGCACGTCACCGATCGTCTGCTGGACCCTCAGCCGCTCAAGGCGTTGGGTGAAAGCATCGGCGTGATGTTGTTTTCGACCGCACTGACCACGGCGCTGGTGCTGTATCAACGCTGGGTCGTCCGCAAGACTGGCTCGCTCGCAGTAAAAGCGGATTCCGCTCATTATTACGGCGATATTCTCACCAGTCTGGCGGTCGTGGTTGCGCTGCTTGGGGCCTGGTTTGGCCAGTATTGGCTCGACCCGGTGATTGCGCTGGTGATTGCGCTGGTACTGGTGCGCAGTGTGTATGAAATCATCCAGGAGGCGCTGGTGGTGCTGATGGATCAGGCCATGCCAGAAGCAGAAGAGACGGAGTTGCATCAGTTGATCAAGGGCGTTGATGGCGTGCGTGGTTTTCATGATATGAAAACCCGTCAGGCCGGTGCCGTGCAGTTTATCCAATTTCATCTGGATATGGATGGCGACCAGACACTGAACCGTGCCCATGCCATTGGTGATCAGGTCGAGGCGGCGATTCTGGCGCGTTTCCCCCGTGCCGAGGTGCTTATTCATCATGACCCGGTCTGACCGGGCCAGTTGGGCCGGGAGTATTACCATTGCCGCTCTCAGCCTGCAGCTTGTACCGGCGCAGGCACTTACAACGGAGCCTTATCTCCGCGCTGGCCAGGAAACCTTGCAGGTGGAAGAAACGGATACCGTCGAGCCCTCTTATGAGTCAGAAACCCTGATTTCAGGGGAGATGGTGGAGCGCTCACGGGAATGGCTGGCCAACCATCTGGACAATTTGTCGGGCGGTCTGGACAGCTTTTTTGTTGATACCTTTTTCAGTGAAGATATTTTTGACGATGACGTCAAGGGCAGCCGGGCCAAACTGTCGCTTTATACTCGCCGGGAGCTGGGCGATCCGGTGGATTACAAATTTGGTATCAGTGTCAATCTGGAGCTGCCACACATCAGTGAACGGCTGAACCTGTTGCTGGAATCGGAAGAAGAAGAAGCGCGGGAAGCGGACCCGCTGGAAAGTATCGAAAACAATAATTATTCGGCTGCCTTGCGGTTTATTCTGCAGGAGAGCGAGCGCTGGAAAACCAATATTGATGCCGGTATCCGCTGGGGATTACCCCCGGACCCGTTTGTCCGTCTCCGGGCCAGGCGTTACAGCTACTTTGCTGAATGGGAAATGAAAGCGACCCAGAACTTTTCGTATTTTGCCAGCGAAGGCTGGGGCGAATACACCAGCGTACAGATGAACTACCCACTCAATATCGAAAAATTGTTTCGGGTGAATGCCAAAGCCAGTTATTTGCTTAACGATGATTACTTCAAGCTGTCTTACAGTGGTGGCTTGTATCACGAACTCAGCCAGCGTGCCGCGCTGGGTTACGTTGCCGGTGCCAGTGGTGATACAGAAGCCAGCGCCAGTTTCTATAATTACAGCGTCAGTGTCCGGTATCGCCGCCAGATTTATCAGGACTGGGTCTTTGCCGAACTGGCTCCGGAACTGGTGTGGGAGCGGGACAAGGATTACGAAACCACGCCGGTGATCATGTTCCGGATCGAGAGCGTGATTTCCAAATAACGCAGCCAGTAATCAAAAATCCCACTGATAGCCCGAAGACAGGTCGATGCGAGGCGTGTCGTCGAGGTAATACCCTCTATTCTGCAGTTCATCAATCCGGTCATCAGCGGCGCTGCTGGTGATATACAACAAGTCTATGCCCCAGCCCTGATAACCGGCGCGGGTACCCCAGCCGATACCCAGCGTCAGGCCATTAAAGGATTCATAATCGCTTTTGCAGTAGTAGCCATTGCAGGTACTGATCTCCAGCACCGTATTGGTACCGTAGAGCACAGTCAGACGCCAGTCACGATGATTCGAAAAAGCCGTGGAAGGATAGAAGCGTGCCCCGACTTCCCATCCTGCTCCACCCTGGTTAAGACCCAGAGCCGCCAATGTATCGATATGGTCGTGGAGCTGATAGGAGAGATTTGTTCCCAGACTGCCTCCGTATGGGGTTCCCAACCCGAGACCGAAGGACAGGTCATCGGCGAGCACGGCAGGAGTCGCAGTCAGAGCCGCGATGGCGATCAGTAGAGTTGGAGAAGAAACAGGTGTCACAATTCAGATCCTTGAAAAGACGAAATGGCGGAATCCATAGTCTGTTGTAAGGCCCAAAGAAAAACAACTGGCTGTCGGTGTCGGTGTCGGTGTCGGTGGTGTGGCTGGTGTGGGTGTGGCGGGAGTAGAGGAGCAGCCATGGCAACCATGGCTGTGCTCCTCTTGCTACGACGGCTTACTTGTCGAAGAAGCCATCAAACAGGGGCGAGGTCAGATAACGCTCACCGGAGTCAGGCAGGATTACCACAATTTTCTTGTCTTTAAACGCGTCTTCAGCGGCCAGGCGCAAGGCTGCGACCATGGCGGCACCACAGGAAATACCGGCCAGAATCCCTTCTCCCGACATCAGTTTGTGGGCCATGGCCATGGCTTCGTCATTATCGACGGCTTCAACCCGGTCGAGGATATCCAGGTCCAGATTGCCTGGAATAAAGTTGGCGCCAATTCCCTGGATTTTATGTGGGCCAGGGGTCAGGTCTTCCCCTTTCAGCTTCTGGGCAATAATGGCAGAAGCCGAAGGTTCCACCGCTACCGAGGTAATGGCTTTCTGGCTTTTGAGGTAGCGGGAGATACCGGAAATGGTACCGCCAGTACCAACACCCGCCACCACAACATCCACTTCACCATCGGTGTCACGCCAGATTTCCGGGCCGGTGGTTTGTTCATGAATCGCCGGGTTGGCCGGGTTATTGAACTGTTGAAGCATGATGCGGTTTTCTGGTGCTTCGGCCAGCAGTTCGGCAGCCTTGTCGACGGCACCTTGCATCCCTTTTGGACCTTCGGTCAGTACCAGATTGGCACCCAGTGCCATCATGACTTTGCGACGTTCCATGCTCATGGTTTCCGGCATGGTCAGCGTGACCTTGTAGCCCCGGGCAGCACCGACATAAGCCAGTGCAATCCCGGTATTACCACTGGTTGGCTCAACGATTTCCATACCGGGTTTCAGAGTGCCGTCTTTTTCGGCTTGCCAGATCATGTTGGCACCAATACGACATTTGACGGACTGGGCCGGGTTGCGGCTTTCCAGTTTGGCGTATACGTGCGGGTGATCGGTCAGGGTACGAATACGTACCAACGGGGTGTTACCGATCGATTGACTGACATCTTCAAACACATTCATTGCATAAGCTCCTTGTTCATTCAGTAGCGGTGACCGCAGCATAGGTGCCGATGGGTTTGTCTGGCAATGGCTGTTCGCGGTTTTGACGCGCAGTTCTGCTGCTGTACCGTGACCAGGTCTGTCCGTCAGACATGGGAAACGTTCATTTTACCGGTCTTCCCGGTGATGGCCTGGGTAATGGTGTGGGTGATTAGTCAGAGGCGTTTGGTGGGCGATGAGACAGGTATTCCAGCGTGTCATCCTTGTCGAGCCACAATTCATGTACCCATTGCTGAAAGCGGTTACGGAAGTCGATGTCGTTCTGGTAGTCACCGCTGGACAGTCCGGCCGGGATGGGGATCTGGCGGATAATGACCTGGCAGCGTCGCATCTTGCCACTGAGAAACGACCAGAATGTGGGTACGCCATCAGGATAATGAATGGTGACATCAATCAGAGAATGGAAATTGTCTCCCATAATATTCATGGCAAACGCCATGCCGCCAGCGCGAGGTTGCAGCAGGTGGCGGTAGGGTGAGCGTTGTTGTTGCTGTTTGTCCGGGCAAAAACGGGTGCCTTCAAGAAAATTCATCACGCTGGTGGGAAGGTGCTGGAATTTTTCGCAGGAGCGGCGCGTGGTTTCCAGGTCCTGACCGCGTTTTTCTGGATGGCGGGCCAGATAAGCTTTGCTGTAGCGTTTCATGAATGGAAAATCGAGGGCCCACCAGACGACTCCCATAATCGGTACCCAGATCAGCTCTTGCTTGAGAAAAAACTTGAGCAGCGGAATACGGCCGTTCAAACAATGTTGTAGCACCAGGATATCTACCCAACTCTGGTGATTGCTGACAACAAAGTACCAGCCATCAGAATCGAGCTGTGATGGCCGTTCTATGTGCCAGTCCATTGCCTGGGTCAGTTTCATCCAAAGGGAGTTGCCAGAAATCCAGCGGTTGGCACAGCCATCGATCAGGGGGCTGATCACGGATCGCAGTGCCGGAATGGGCAGCAGCAATTTCAGCAGGGCCAGGACGATCAATAAGGGTGCCCAAAACAGGGTATTGATGATCAGCAACAGGCTGGCAGCCAGTCCGGTCAGAAGTGCGGTCATATGATATGAGCTTTTTTCGCTATCGTTATGGAAAGTCGGAATTCAATATCGAGCTGCATAAAACCCTACCGGTTTGTGTGGGTCAAGCCAGGAAAGTGGCTTCCGGTGCCGGTAACAACTCATTGCCAGTCAATGAGTCAGGTTATTCAGGATAAGTTTGAGAAGGGTCTCAGCACTTTGGCGTGAATTGTCCGATTGTCTACTGAAATCGAATTTCAGGCCATAGAGAAAGTCACGTCCTTGAGGGGATTTTTGAATCACCTCTGCGGTTACTTGCTGCAAGCTGTGGTGGCGGTTGCCCAGCGAGATCAGCAGGTGTTGTCCGATGCGAAGTTTCAGGGGCGACAGAATCGATACGCCTCCCAGGGTGATTTCCAGTGCCATGGCATGATGGGGGGCTTGCCATTGACCCAGCCAGCTACGCTGATACAGCTCCAGCTTGAGTGGAGCTGCATCATAGCGTTGACTGAAATGACGTTCAGTCACACTCACATCAGTCTTCCTGTGTGTTGGCCTTGAGGTCGGTCTGGACATCCGGGTCGAGCTGATCAATCTTGTTAAAGCTGATCATGCTGCGGATTTCCTTGATGTACTCGTGGCCGCGTTCGGAATAGCCTTCCAGACCACCGGCCAGATTGATGCCGGTCGGATAACCCTGGGTCGCCATTTCGGTATTACGCAAATCGCGCAATTTCTGATAGGTCGGATGGCTGTTCAGGTTGCGGATATAGCTTTCGACGGATTCCAGCGGATCATCAAATTTGGCCACTTCATGACCAGCGCCATCATTACGCTGGCTCGGCACAATGCCGCAGCCTTTGGAGAAACACCATTGGCCAAAAAAGTTATTACCCTGACGAGCAAAACGAGAGGTGCCCCAGGCGCTCTCATTGGCCCCTTGTGCCAGTACCAGTGACGGTGGAATAACCTGGACGCGTTTTAGCAGGCTGGCTTTCTGGTCGCTGGTCGACAGTGTGTCGTCGACCCGGTATTTCTCAACCAGAGCGCTGATAGCCGGGCTTGCAGCGCTGTTACCATCCCATTGTTTGATGATGTCTCGTTCTTTGAGGACGTTGGCATTGGCGTGCTTGACCAGCTTCAGCATGTAGCCAAAAAAGGCTTCTTTTTTCTGTTTGACGTCGGTGTAGCTGGCAAAGTCAGGCAAGGTAACCGTGCCGGTATGTTCTGGCTCAGCCGGTGACTGAACGGCCTTGACGGTTTGCGGAGCGACTTCGACCGTTGGCATTTCGGATTCTGGCGCCGCTTCGGATGCCGCTGACTCGGGCTGTGCTTCCGGTGTTGGTGCCGGTTCTTGTGGCTGTGTTTGTTCTTGTGCTTGCTCTTGCGGCTGTACTGGCTCTGGTGCAGCCGGCTCAGCGGATTGGTCACAGCCCGTCAGTACCAGTGCCACCGTGGTGGCCAGTACACTCAGTGGCAGTAAAGGCAGAGAGGTCCGTGAAGTCGTTGGTCGCGACATGTGTTGCTCCTTGGTCACAATGATTGGTTTGCAGTGTATATGAGGATGGGGTTTGACCTCAAAAAATAACCGATGGATCAGGCTTTCTGATTCGGCACAGTAACGGTAGTGCTCATTTCTGCTATTTTTATGTCGCAGTGTGTCTGGTTTGTCCTTTATGGTGACTCATTGTCAGTATTGATTCACAGCCCCCGGTGTCTCTGAATATGAATAAATCCCTGACTGTTTTGATCGCCTCTGCCAGCCCGTCTGATCAGACCCTGCTGGCGTCTGTATTGCCCGCTACCAGTGATGTGATGTCTTTGAACTCACTGGCGCAGCTGGAAGCGTGTTTGTTGCAATTTGGGCGTTACCCCTCGTTGTTGATTCTGGCGATGGATCTGCCGGGACTGGACTTCGCTGCTTTTATGGCACAGCGGGCCGAAGACCCCTTGTACCGGTATATGGAAGTGGTCGCGGTAGGCGCAGCGAGTGTTGATCAGGAAATTATGGCGCTGGATGCTGGTGCTGCACTTTATCTCAAGCAACCGTTACAGGTACCGCTGGTAGCCGCCCGGCTGGGCGTACTGGAGCGACAGTATCAGCGTATACGGCAGCTGAAAGCCCTGTCCATGACTGATGGGTTAACCGGAATTGCCAATCGGCGGCGGTTTGATGAGTTTTTGCTGGCGGAGTGGCGTCGGGCGCAACGACAGCAAAGTAATCTGGCGGTGATGATGGTGGATGTGGATGCCTTCAAGGCGTTTAACGATCGATACGGCCATGTACAAGGGGATGAGGCCTTGTGTCAGGTGGCCAGGGCACTGAACGACAGTGTCAATCGTTCCCACGACCTGGTTGCCCGCTACGGTGGTGAAGAATTTTCTATTGTACTGCCGTTGATCGAGCCGGAAGGGGTCGCGATTGTTGCGCAGCGAATGCTGGCAGCGGTGGCTGCCTTACGGCTGGAGAATAAAGGATCACCCGCAGGGCCATGGCTCAGTATCAGTATTGGCAGTGGCTGGTTTCAACCCATGATGAGTGATCCGGTTACCATGGCCATTGAGGTCGCTGACAAGGCTTTGTACCAGGCCAAAAACACTGGTCGTGCCCGCCATCAGGCAGCTGCGTTACCCCGCTAGTCTGCCACTTGATGGCGAGCCGCGATCAGTTCTGACCGTCGGTTTTGGTGAAGTGGCGCAGGTAACGTTGGTTGATGTTGTCGCGGCTCAGCAAAATCAGGGCATCGGCGACATTAAAGTCTTTATCCAGACAGGGTTCGCCACAAACCTTGACACCAATACGCAAATACGCCTTTAACAGCGGTGGCACCAGCCTGGCACCATCCATCTCAACGTCGATGCTGGGCATATGGACGCGGGGTTCGGCGCGGGCATCGGCTGCCGAGAAATGCTTGTCTCGCAGGTAATTGATGATGGCGATGGCACGTGCATAACCGTCATTAAGTGAGATACTGGCACAGCCCATCAGGTAATCAATCTGGTGAGCCGACATAAACTGGGCAATCCCTGACCATAACAAGCCAATCACCGCACCGCTGCGAAAATCAGGATCAACACAGGTACGGCCAATTTCCATATAACGGTAACCGGGTTTGACGATGTTGCTGAGGTCAAATTCGGTGGCGGAGTAGAACCCGCCCGCCTGCTCTGCCAACTCGTTGGTGAGGATACGACTGTAACCCACCACCCGGTCGTTATTGACATCTTTCACAATCAGGTGCAGGCAAATATCGTCAAAATGGTCACGGTCGATACCCGCTTCACCACTATCGATATTGGCTCCCATTCCTTCGGCAAACACTCGGTAGCGCAGCGCCAGTGCCTGACGGATTTCAGCGGGGTCCTGGGTAACTCGGGCCACGAGGGGGGAGTCGCTGCTGATGGCTATCTGGGAGGCAGTGGCTTGCTGCATAGTGACACCTGATGGTTGAGTTAATCCGGCCAAATTTACGGCTTGGGTATGACATTTGGGTGACATATCCGACATTCGTTCCAAGGGGTGTGATGGTATTGGGAGTCATGCCATTCGTGAATCATTTATGACAAAAATATTTCAAAATTGAGACGCCTTAGAGGTCGGACAGAGGCAACGGAGGCGTTATACACGACGGAATCGGCGTATGGGTCAGAATGCAGACTTTGAAGGAGTAACGAGGCCGGAGTTCCTTGGCAGGCGCGGAATATCAGCCAGAGGGGCTTACCAGTCAGCCAGACGAGTCCGTAACCAAAGGCCTGGCAAGGTGCTCAGCCCTTGATCGGCAAAACGGACGGCGCCGTTTTTATCGATAACGTAATAACTGGGATATCCTTGAATATTCAACTTTTTGGCCGTTGCCGGATCACCCAGCAGCGTGGTGCCGGCGTAACCAACGGATTGGACCATATCGGTCACTTCTGACTTTTGGCGCCAATCCAGAGCGATGGCAATAATACGAATATTGTCGCTTTCGACCCATGGCAGGGTCGGCATACTGACTCGGCAAACACTGCACCAGGGCGCAAACAAATACACCAGCGTGGTCTGGGGTGGCTGGGTGGTATCCGGGAACGGTACGGGTTGCCCGTGCAGGTCAGACAGGTAAATGTCGGGGAACGGGGTATTCCGGTCGAGCAGGTGACGGCCGAGCCATTGGCTGAGCAAGGTCATCACCACTACCATCAATAACAGTTCCAGCCCCCAGCGTTGCCACCGGGGCCTGGCCTGATAGTTTTGTCGCCAGCGGGATTCAGATCGCTTTGGAGAAGCGTTGTTGCTCATGTTGGTAAATATACTCGTCAAATGCCATGCAGGCATTACGCACCAATAGCTGGCCTTTGTCACGAATGGATACACCATCGGCGCTAATACTGACCAGACCATCGTTCACCATGGGCTCCAGGCGTTGCAGCGAAGACAGCAGATAATCATGGCTGTTAATGTTGAATTCGGCGTCGATGGCGCTGAAGTCGACCCGCAGGTGACAGAGTAATTCGCTGATAACCCGACGGCGGATCTGGTCATCGCGGGTGACCTGGCAGCATTTGCTGGATGGCAGTTGCTGGTTGTCGAGGGCGGCGCAGTAGTCATCCATACGTACCTGGTTTTGCAGGTAATAATCGCCAATCTGACTGATGGAAGAGACGCCAAAACCCAGCAGGTCGCAGTCACCATGAGTGGTGTAACCCTGGAAGTTGCGGTGCAAGCTACCATTGGCCTGAGCCAGTGCCAGCTCGTCATTCGGGCGGGCAAAGTGATCCATACCGATATAGTGATAGCCAGCGGCAGTCAGGCGCTGGATGCAGTGCCCGAGAATGGTCAGCTTTTCCTGAGCGGATGGCAGGTCGTCGGCATTGATGCGACGCTGTGGTTTGAAGCGTTCAGGCAAATGAGCGTAATTGAACACGGACAAACGATCCGGGTTTAACTCGATCATGGTGTCCAGCGTCTGGTCAAAGCTGTCACGGGTTTGGTGTGGCAGACCATAGATCAGATCAATATTGATGGAGCGGAAACCCAGTGCCCGTGCTTCCGACATAACCGACCGGATCATGGCTTCAGGCTGCAGGCGGTTAACCGCTTGCTGGACGTCGGGCTGTAAATCCTGCACCCCATAACTGAGGCGATTAAAGCCCAGTTGGCGCAACAGCGTCAGGGTACCGGGGCGCAGTTCGCGCGGGTCGATCTCGATGGAATAGTCCGCGTCTTCAGCATCACTGAACTCGAATGTGTCGCGCAGGAAAGTCACCAGATCCTGCAGTTGCTCATCACTGAGAAAGGTGGGCGTGCCACCGCCCAGATGCAGCTGTTCGACAGGGGCCAGGCGACCGTTATTCGCGCTGGCCAGCAGCGCATGTTTACGGCGGATTTCTGCCTTGAGATAGTCGAGGTAAGGGGCTGCCCGGCTCATGTCCTTGGTCACAATCTTGTTGCAACCACAGTAGTAGCAAACGTGACGACAGAAGGGGATATGCAGGTACAGGGACAGCGGCCGCTGTGGATCACGCCTGGCATAGGCTTCACGTTCGAGAGTGTCGTTTTCGAGCGGCAAGAACTCCACAGCCGTCGGATAGGAGGTATAGCGTGGCCCCGGGCGATTGTAGCGCTGGATCAGCAGGGGATCCCAGGAGACGGTGTGATTCATGCTGAAGTTACCTCGTGATGGCTGGCGGTCTGCAGGGAGGGTGGTCATCGGGTGTGTGACTGGCTGGCAAGCACCGGTGTGGCATGCTGTCGCATCATCAGCCCAACAGCCTGACCCAAGGCAGTGCAGTAAACTGTTACATGAACGAATGATAAATAAGTTGGCAAGCGCTTGAATTGCCTTGTATCAATAGAAGAACGGAGTCAGGTCGTTATGCTTGCCGGAGCATCTGTTTCATCGCTGCCCCGCCTAGCCATGCAGAGTCAGATTAATGGCCCCAAGCATGCCAATACGACGTTTCGCTAGTTAGCCTGACTTGATTTGATGTTGGTAGTCGTTAACCTGATGTGTTTGGTACTCGGGTATAAGCTTGAACCCGCCCGTCCTTTTTATAGTAACGACCAGGAGTCGTCATGCCCAAGAAGCCATTTTCAGCGGAAGAAATCGCTCATCAACGTGAGCGCATTATGGATAGTGCTGCTTCCATCATGGCCGATGTCGGTTTTCATTATCTCTCCATGCGTAAATTGGCGGCTGAGTTAGGGATGACAGCCAGCAATATTTATAACTACTTCCCCAGTAAGGAATCCTTGCTGCTGCATATCCGTCGCCGGGGTTTTGAAATGCTGTTCCAGAATACACGACTGGCGCTGATGGATAGCCAGGATGCAGTGGATTCGCTGCATCGTCTGGCCCATCAACTGACCTGTTTCGCCAGAGACTATGCTGGTTATTACCAGCTGATGTTTCAGCCGCCACGGATTCGTCCGGGTTCGACAGGGGACGACGATGGAGGTGTCACCCGGCAGCTGGCGCGGCTACTGGACGAATGGCAACACCAGGCCCAGATGTTATTGACGGACGCCATTGACGGCCTGGCACAACGGACGGACGTCGAGCGTCAGCGAGTGACGCTGTACTTCCTGACAGCGATTCATGGTTTGGTCGACTGTTATCAATATCAGGCCCTGCCACAGCTGCTGGAAGGGGTGGATCTGATCCCGGAAGATATGGTGCGAACCCATACCGACTGGCTGGTGGAAGCGGTCAAGGTGCGGGTTGTTGATCTCGTCTGAGGCTTGGCCTTACCGGAGCAATGGCAGCTTTATTGCTTGGTGCACAACGTAGAAGAACTGGCAAAATACGGTCAGCCCTGCCAGCAAGAGCAGCGCGGCAGGGCGAAGACCGTATTAACGCAAGCATGAAAAGCATGATAAAACCTGGCTGAAGTCAGGTTTTTCTACAAGCTGGCTGTGTAACTAAAGGAGCGTTGTGGTGGAGTTGAGACATGTTGCAAACAAGGTTATTCATGGGTTAGAGGTCAGAACCGATAACGCAGCGGAAATGAGTCCTGATAAAGGTAAAATTCCTGCTTTATGGCAAGCATTTGATGAAGCTGTGCCAGTCGATTATAAAAATGGTGAAAGAGTATACGGTGTATATTCCGATTATGAGTCTGACCATACTGGAGAATTTACGGTGCTTGCCGGTTTTGATGGTCAATCACTGCCGCCTGATGTGAATTTAAAGCAGAGAGTTATTCCAGCGGCCAAATATTTAGTGTTTTCTCACAAGGGAAATATGCCTCAAATAGCTATTGATGCATGGACGGAAATTTGGGAATATTTTTCCAACCCTGATTCTGAATATAAAAGGGTTTATTCAACTGACTTTGAATATTACCCCAGTGCCGATGCAATTGAAGTTCATATAGCCGTGCTATAGCTGTATAGTTGGCACGGGTGTTTGTTGTTCTGTATTAATCATTGTCAGAGCCAGCTGTCGTCGGTTATCTGACGGTCTGGCTTACAGGCAGCAAAACCTGAAATACAGAATTAACAAGCGATTGTGGGTTAAAACGGGCAATCGGAAATAAACAACAGAGAACGAGCAGGTGGCGGGAAAGACTACCTGAAATCAGGTTTTTCTACAGGCTCGTTATGAATGTCTGTACTTTTGGTGATCAGGAATTTATTTTGTTCAAACTTTATTACTACCCAAACAATGCGAGCCTGGCTCCTCATTTTTTACTTCATCACTTAAAAGCAGATTATGAGTTGTTGTTGGTCGATAAGACGTCAAATGCTCAAAAATCTGAAGATTATCTCAGGCTCAACCCTGTAGGGCGAATTCCGACTCTGGTTGTTAATGAGCAGCCCGTTTTTGAAAGTCCGGCCATTTGCATTCACATCTGTGAATTACACCCTGAATCAGATTTGATGCCATCTCCAGGTGATCCGAACCGCCCCTTGTTTTATCAGTGGCTCGCGTTTCTTAATAATACGCTGCAAGCTGAACTTATGGTTCACTATTATCCTCATCGCCATACCAATGATGAAGCTACCATTCCAAATGTTGTAGCGGCCCAGGGCGACAGGGTTGCAGACGCCTTATCCATTATCAACGACCAGCTAGAGGGCAATGAATACTTGCTTGGTGGGACGCTAACAGCATGTGATTATTTTTTGTTTATGCTTGCGGAATGGTCGTTGCCACTGGAAAAATCCCCTCTTGAATTTGAGCATCTGGCTGCTTATTTAAAGCGTCTTTGCTCAAATCCAACTATTAAGGCGGTTTGCGATATTGAAGGTATAGACCTCAAACCCTTTGGGTCGTACTCATAACAATCAATTTAAGGAAGCTCTGAAAAAGCCCATCGATTGCCTGTCTTTATGCCAAACCAGCAATCTGAAACAACCCGATACAGCCCATAATTCCCAGTAAATTGGCAACCCTGATCTGCAATGTTCATCACCATGGCGCCGCTTTTCAGCAGGTGCCAGGTTGTGAACATTCGCGGCGGTGGGTCAGGCTCATAGCTTCATCAACGCCAATGGGCATCTTCATCCCGGACTTTAATTTGTTGCCGTTCTTCGTTTGGTGCCTTTCTTGCGATAGATCAGTTCTGAGGCATCACGCTTTTCCTGCCCGGGTTCCATACCTCTAACCTGAGTGATGCCGGGTGCCTGCGTCGGGAGAGATCCTCCATCCTGATGGCTACTGCGTTTGGCAAAGTAGGAGGTGATATTGCTCCAGGTCTGGCGTGCGTCTCATGAACGAAGCAAATTGGTCGAAGGACCCATCCGGGTCAAGCCACAGTCCACAGGGTTTTTGTATATAATGCGCCCGCTTTTATGCGCAATGGCAATTTCCGGGGTTTGAATGGCAAATCGTTATACCGATAACAGTGTGTCCCTGAGTGCGAGTGAGTTGTACTGCGAGCGTGATGACCGGGTGTTATTCGAGCGTTTGAACCTGACCGTCAAGAATGGTGACTTGCTGCAACTGGCGGGGCCAAACGGTGCCGGGAAAACCACCCTGTTACGATTGCTGGCCGGACTGAACCGGGATTTTGACGGCGATCTGCTCTGGCATGGCGAGCCATTGACCCAGGTGTTTGCCGATTACGCCAGCCAGCGCTTGTATCTCGGCCATCTGGCGGCGCTCAAGCGTGCGCTGACACCGCTGGAAAATCTGCGCTGGCTGGTCAGTCCATGGATGTCCACGGAATCCGCGTCGGTGATTACCGATGATGATCTGTGGCAAGCACTGGAAGATGTTGAGCTGGGCGGTTATGAAGAAACGCCCTGTAATCAGCTTTCGGCCGGGCAGCAGCGCCGTGTCGGTTTGTCGCGGTTGGCGATTGTGCCCGCGCCGCTATGGATTCTGGATGAACCCTTTACCGCTCTGGATGTTGCTGGGGTGGCCTGGTTGGAAGCCCGCATTCAACAGCATGTTGCCCGCAACGGTGCGGTCATTATTACCAGTCACCATGCGTTGCAGAATATTCCGTCACTCAAGCGTCTGGATCTGGGTGAACTGGCCTTGGGCGGAGGACTCTTATGAGCCTGGTGATGGCAACGATCAAGCGGGATCTGCTGTTGGCTGGGCGTAATCCTGGCGAGTGGCTTAATCCGTTGATGTTTTTTCTGATGGTGGTGGCGATGTTCCCACTGGCGGTGGACCCGGACCCTGAATTCTTGTCCCGGATCGCTGGTGGGGTGATCTGGGTCGGTGCTTTATTGGCGACGCTGTTGTCACTGGATGCGTTATACAAAGCTGATGTTGAAGACGGCACATTGGAACAATGGCTGGCATCGGGGGAATCTCTCTATATGCTGGCGCTGGCCAAGGCCCTGGTGCATTGGCTTTGCAGCGGTTTGCCTCTGACGTTAATGGCCCCGGTGCTGGGATTAATGATGGCGCTGCCTGATGACGCTTACATCGGTATGTTACTGAGCCTGGCAGTCGGAACGCCGATTCTGAGCCTGCTGGGATCTGTGGGGGCGGCGTTGACGGCCGGGGTGCGCAGTGGTGGATTGCTATTGAGTCTATTGATTTTACCTATGTATGTACCGGTGTTGATCTTTGCTGCCAGTGCGGTTTATCACGCCGGACTGGGGATGGCATACAATGGCCAGATCGGTTTTCTGGGCGCCATGTTGGCGCTGTCTGTGTGTTTGACGCCCTTCGCTTCGGCAGCGGCACTGAAACTGAATTTATCGCGCTAGGCGCACGTTTTTGATCGGGGATTTTATGTGGCAGTGGATTGTACGGCTGTATCACCGCCTGGGTTCGCCCAAATGGTTTTATGAACTGACATCAAAATGGATCTTTTGGTTGGCTTTGCTGTCTGTGGTGGGCTGCGTGGTTGGGCTGGTGCTTGGCTTGCTGTATGCACCGGCTGATTATCAGCAAGGCAACAGCTTTCGCATTATTTATATTCATGTGCCAGCGGCGTTGGTGGCCCAGAGTGCGTTCATCATGATGGCGGTTGCCGGCGCGGTGTTCCTGATCTGGAAAATGAAAATGGCGGCCTGGGTGGCGCGGGCGATTGCGCCGATTGGTGCCAGTTTTTGCCTGATTGCCCTGTTGACCGGCGCGATCTGGGGCAAACCGACCTGGGGGACCTGGTGGGTATGGGATGCACGTCTGACTTCGATGTTGTTGCTGCTGTTCCTGTATTTTGGCGTGATGGCATTACAGCGGGCGATTGAGTCGGAAGAGGCCAGCCACAAGGGCGCGGCGATTCTGGCGCTGGTTGGGCTGGTGAATATTCCCATCATCAAGTATTCGGTGGAGTGGTGGAATACCTTGCACCAGCCAGCGACCTTGAAGTTGACAGAAAAACCGAGCATGCACCCGGATATGTTATTGCCGTTGCTGATCATGATTCTGACAACGTATGTACTGTTTGCCTTGCTGGTGATTTTACGCACCCGTAATGAAATTCTCTGGCATGAACGCAAGCGCAGCTGGGTTCAGGCGTTGCCGGAAATGCTGGGTGGAGGTCGCTAATGGAATTTCACAGTGTCGGCGAATTTCTCGCCATGGGACGTCATGGTTTGTATGTATGGCTGTCTTACGGCCTGAGTGCGCTGGTAATTATTGCCAATCTGGTGCTGCCAATGTTGCAGCGCCGTCGTTTGATTCGGGAACAAGGGCAACGTGTACGCCGTGATCGTCGCGGACAAGCGGCCGCTGACCGAACCGTAGTTAACGAGGAGAAAAACTGACATGCATCCACAACGGAAGAAACGGCTGAAGCTGATTCTGTTTTTGGTGATCGGCTTTGGCGTTGCGGTGGGGCTGTTGATGTATTCCCTTAGCCAGAACATCAACCTGTTCCAGACTCCGACCCAGATTGCCAATGGTGAAGTGCCGGTAGGGCGCACCATTCGTGCCGGTGGTCTGGTGGTTGACGGTAGCGTACAGCGCGATGAAGAAGGGCTGGCGGTTACGTTCCAGGTCACGGATGGTGCCGCCACGGTGCCGATTCATTACGAAGGTATCCTGCCCGACCTGTTCCGTGAGGGACAGGGTATTGTGGCACTGGGCAAGCTGGATGAGCATGGCGTGATACAGGCATCCGAAGTATTGGCCAAGCACGATGAAAACTACATGCCACCGGAAGTGCAGGATGCTCTGGAGCAGGCACACGAAGATGGCAAACAGGCCATGCAGGGTGCATCGGCAACATCGAGCAGTTACTCAATTTCCGAATCGATCAAAAATGACGGAGCCTATTAATGTTGACCGAAGCTTACGGCGCCTTGTCGTCGATTCCGGAGTTTGGCCAACTGGCGCTGATCATGGCGTTTGTGGTGGCGGTATTCCAAACCGTCGTGCCGTTGTGGGGGGTACATCGCAATAATACGCTGATGATGGCCTACGCCCGGCCACTGGCGGCAGCCCAGGCGCTGTTTTTGCTGATCAGTCTGGTGGTGTTGGCCTGGTGTTTTGTGGTGGATGATTTCTCGGTGACTTATGTCGCTACCAACAGTAATAGCGCCTTGCCGACGCCGTTTAAAATCAGCGCGGTGTGGGGTGCCCACGAAGGCTCGTTATTACTGTGGGTGGCTTTATTGGGTTGCTGGGGCGTAGCGGTTGCCTTGTTCAGTCGTTCGTTGCCGCTGGATATGCTGGCGCGGGTGCTGGGTATTATGGGGCTGATCTCGACCGGTTTTATTCTGTTTACGCTGGAAACCTCCAATCCGTTTGCCCGCACCTTGCCCTCGGTACCGTCAGAAGGCGGTGATTTGAATCCGCTGCTGCAGGATTTTGGTTTGATCGTGCATCCACCAACCTTGTATATGGGTTACGTTGGCCTGTCCGTGGTGTTTTCGTTCGCTGTGGCGGCGTTGTTGGGTGGGCGTCTGGATGCCGCCTGGGCACGCTGGTCTCGTCCATGGACAACAGCTGCGTGGATTTTTCTGACCATCGGTATCGCCTTGGGCAGTTGGTGGGCTTATTACGAACTGGGCTGGGGCGGCTGGTGGTTCTGGGACCCTGTTGAAAATGCGTCACTGATGCCCTGGCTGGTGGCGACTGCGTTGATGCACTCGCTGGCGGTGACAGAAAAACGCGGCCTGTTCAAAAGCTGGACCGTGTTACTGGCGATCATTGCGTTCTCCCTCAGTCTGCTGGGAACCTTCCTGGTACGTTCCGGCGTACTGACTTCTGTACATGCGTTTGCTTCTGACCCGGAACGAGGGGTGTTTGTACTGGCATTGCTGGGTATCTGCGTGGGTGGCTCGCTGCTGATTTATGCACTCAAGGCGCCCACGGTGGCATCGGTTGGGCGTTACGACTGGTTATCCCGCGAAAGCTTTTTGCTGATGAACAATCTGCTGTTGCTGGTGGCGGCCTTTGCCATTCTGCTGGGCACCCTGTACCCGTTGCTGATTGATTTCCTTGGCATGGGCAAGATCTCCGTCGGAGCGAGTTGGTTTAACGTGATGTTTGTACCGGTGAGCGTCATGTTGACACTGATTATCGGTATCGGTGCGGTATCGCGCTGGAAGACGGATCAGACCAAGCGTCTGGGGCGGGAACTGGGCCTGGCGGCAGTGGCCGCTCCTGTGCTGGGTATCGCCACCCCCTTGATTGTTTCTGGGGAGCTGAATGGCCAGGTTATCCTGGGGATCGGTATTGCCAGCTGGTTGATACTGGCCAGCCTGCTGGATGTCTGGAAAAAATGCCGGGGCCAGTTGCAGCGGATTCCATCGTTGAGTCTCAGTTTTAACGGCATGATTCTGGCGCACATCGGTGTTGCCGTGACGGTGGTCGGTGTGACCATGGTGGCCAACTACAGCCAGGAAGAGTCAGTCCGGATGTCGGTTGGTGACAGTCATACGCTGGGGGATTACCGCTTTGAATTTGTCGAGGCGGGGCAGATTCGCGGCCCTAACTACCACGCCGATGCCATCCGTTTCCGGGTCTACGACAACGACCGGCTAATCGGCGAGCTGATGCCGGAAAAACGCCGCTACACGGCGCGGGGTTCGGTCATGACCGAAGCCGCCATCGATGTCACGCTGTTCCGTGACCTGTACGTATCCATGGGTGAGCCACTGGAAAACGGTGCCTGGGGGATGAGGATTCAGGTCAAACCCTTTATGCGCTGGGTCTGGCTGGGAACCATCTTTATGGCGCTGGGCGGGCTGATGGCCATGTTTGATAAACGTTATCGCCAACCACGGCGGTCGGCACCTTCTCCATCTGCAATCGCGGAGGCAACTGCATGAACCGGTTTATTCTGTTTGTCCCTCTGGTTGGCTTTACCATCTTGGCGGGGCTGTTTTTTCTCACCATTGACCGTAAAGACAAGGATGTTTTGCCTTCGCCGCTGGTCGGGCAACCATTTCCGGAATTTGAAATGGTATCGCTGGAAACCGGAGAAGTGGTAACCCGCGATGACTTGCTGGGCAAACGTGCGCTGGTGAATGTCTGGGCTACCTGGTGCCCGACCTGTAAAGCAGAGCATTCTTTCCTTAATTTGCTGGCTGCGGAAGGCATACGCATTTACGGCATCAACTATAAAGACGAAGAGCGCAAGGCGATTCAATGGCTGGCGTCCTACGGCAATCCTTATCGCTGGAACCTGTCGGATACCAATGGCCAGTTGGGCCTGGAACTGGGGGTTTATGGCGCACCGGAGACATTTTTACTGGACAGTCGCGGGATTATTCGTGGTCGACACGTCGGTGATTTGAATGCCCGGGTCTGGTCGACTCTTGAACCTGAATTTGAGAGCTTGCCATGATGCGTTATGAATATCGCCACTGGCTGGCCGGCTTGCTGCTGCTGTTGGGAGCGGTCTCTGCCCACGCGGTGGTGAATGGCTATAAATACCCGTTTGATGATCCTGATGATATTGCCCGTTTTCAGCATCTGGCAGAAGAGCTGCGCTGTCCCAAGTGCCAGAACCAGAACCTGGCGGATTCCAATGCCCCAGTGGCCGGAGACATGCGTGACAAGGTTTATGAGCTGATGAATAACGGCCAGACGGATGAGCAGATTATAGATTATCTGGTCGCCCGTTACGGCGATTTTGTCCATTACAAACCTCCGGTGAGAGCAGAGACCTATGTACTCTGGTTTGGCCCCTTGCTGGCCTTTTTGCTGGGGCTGCTGATCTTGCGACAAATGCGGCGTAATCAGAAAGCTGCTCCGGCTCCATTGACGGCAGAAGAACGTCAGCAACTGGAACAATTAAAAGCCGCAGTCTCGGCGGATTCATCGAACGACCAAAAGGCGAATAACTCATGATCTGGATGTTGTTGATCCTGCTGCTGCCCCTGGTGGCCTTGCTGTATCGCCCCGTGTGGTTCAGACCGGAAACCAATCAGCAGAGTGAAGAAAATCTGCGCCTGTACCAGGAACGTACCGATGAGCTGAAATCCAGCGAGCTGAACGATGCCGAACAGGCTGCCTTGCAGCTGGAGCTGGACCGTGAATTTCTGGCCAGCGCCGACGGGCATACCAGTCGTGCCGACAAGACCTCTGGCAGCTGGATCATGCTGGGAGGCATGGTTGTGGTGGCCTTGCTGGCGTCGGTCATGCTGTACAGCATCTGGGGGGCGGATAATGCCCTGCGAGCCAGTGCTTTGCTGAACAAGGGCGAACAGGTTGAGCTGACCATGCCGGAGCGCCAGCAGTTGATGCAGCGCCTGGCGGCAGAAGCGGACCATGATCCGGATAATCTGGAGTGGGCTTATCTGAACGCCCGCTTGCTTAACGCCAGCGGTGAATATCAACAGGCCGTGGATGCCTTTGGCGAGATTCTGGAAGCCTTGCCAGAGGACGCTGTCAGTGATCGTGCTGCGACCCTGACATTGATGGCCGAGGCAAAGTTCTTTGCTGCCGACCAACAAGCCGACGAAGCGACCTATGCCTTGCTGGATGAAGCCTTGTCGCTTAATCCCCAAAGCCGTCAGGCTCTGGGCATGGCAGGTATTCTGGCGTTTGAGCTGGGCAAGCATGAGCGGGCGATCAATCACTGGAAAGCCTTGTGGCAGGGATTGCCAGAAGGGCCGGAATCCCAGGTACTGGCACAAGGTATACGTCGGGCTGCAGAACAGTTGGCGACACAGGATATTATCGTCGATCTGGCTTGGCTGGAGCGGGTTGGGCTGACAGTGGCGGTTGATATCAGTGCTGAAGCCAGAGCGGCGGTCAAGCCGGATGATCTGGTGTTTGTGCTGGCGCGGGCGGTGACTGGCCCTCCTTTACCTCTGGCGGTACAACGTTTGACGGTGGCGGATTTGCCCACACAAGTGACCCTGACCGATGCCCAGGCCATGGCTCCGGGTATGACGATCAGTGATTTTGAACAGCTGACATTGATTGCGCGGGTGTCCCGTACCGGACAACCGACTGCTCAGCCAGGAGATTGGCAGGATGAGCGCTCACCGGTGGATCATCGTGACAGTGAAGTCCAGATGTTGACCATCAAAACCCAGGTGAACTGACTGGGTGTCAGCAGAGCCGGTCAGTCTGATCGGCTCTGCTGTTTTTTCTGACTACCTGTTTCTCTTTCTAGTTACTTACTTACTCTTACTATTCTTGCTGCACTTTCTGACAAGTGCTTCCTCTGGCTGTTTCCGGCGTGTAATGCTGTTGTAATACCAGTGGGGTTATGGCTGCAATGCCAGCTTCAGCTCGCGGCTATCCGGTTCTAGTGTTTGCACACTGACCCGGACAGTCTGACCAATGGCCAGCGTTTGTTCGCCGTTGCTGTGTGACAGGGTTTTGCTGTCGAATGCCCAGTTGCCCTTCACTTTACGACGATCAATCTGTCCTTCCACCCCGGAGTCTTCAAAACGCACCATGATGTTATTGGCAGTCGCGTATTGAATGACCGCATCAAACTGGGCATCGGCCGGAAACGTTTTTAACCATTGTAGCTTGAGCCAGGATTCCGTCTGATTGGCGGCCACCCGTGCCTTGGCTTGCTTGTCCTGAATCGCACTCAGTAAAGGAGCGTCGACGGCAGGGACGGGTTGCTCTGTCAGAATCGCAGCAATCATACGGTGTACCAACAGATCGTTGTATTTGCGCAACGGTGACGTCATGGTGGTGTAGCGGGGGAAGCCCAGGCCCATATGCGGCTTGTCTTCGGTGGTCAGATTACTGCGCTCAAGCTGGCGACTGATGATCTGCTTGATATTCAGGCCATCATCACCGCCTGCCGCTTGTTTCATCAGGCTGACGTAGTCTTCCAGCGATTTGATTTTGGGTTTCTTTTCCAGCCCCAACTGTTCCTTGAGCAGGGTGGTGACATCTCCGATACGTTCGGTACGAATACCGGCGTGCTCAATAAAAATACCGCTGTTATGTTGCTGCAGCCAATCGGCGCACAGGCGATTACAGACCAGCATGCATTCTTCGACCAGACGTTGGGCGTCGTTACGTTCCTGACGCACGATGTCTTTGACCTTGCCGTTTTCGTCCAGTATCAGGCGATAGTCTGGGCGGTCTTCCATCACCAGACAGGCGTTTTTGCGTTGGCTGGCCAGTGCCTGGGCACAATCTTTCAAGGCATCCAATGACGGCTGCAGAGCGGCATCGATATCACCGAGGCTGCCATCCGCCATAAATTCACCGACTTGCTGGTAAGACAGCTTGGCCTGGCTGGACACCAGCGCCTGAGACAAGCGGGTCAGGGTGGAGGCACCAGCCTGATCAACCGCGACTTCGGCCACCAGAGCAAGGCGTTTGACGCCAGGTTGCAGTGAGCAGAGTTGTTCGGACAATGCTGCCGGCAACATCGGAATCACCAGATGGGCGAAATAGGCCGAGGTCGCACGATCGCGTGCCATCAGGTCAAGAGGAGTACCCGGCTGAATAACCGCTGCCGGATCAGCAATGGCAATGTGCAGGGTCCAGCCGGTATCGGTAACGGTCGCACAGAGGGCATCGTCAAGATCGCGGGTGCTGGCGGAGTCGATCGTGACCAGCGGCAGTTCTGTCAGGTCGGCGCGATCGGTGCTGAGGGCATCAATGCCGGCGGCTGCCAGCTCATGAGCCTGTTGCAGTTCGGTTTCGCTGAACTCAGTGGCCAGATTCCATTTCTGACACATGTAGCGAGCTTCGATACCGGCATCCTGGCTGCTGCCAATCACGGTATCAATTTCTGCTTGAGCCCGGCCTGCGGGGTAAGGGTGCTGTGACAGATGCGCCTTGACCAACATGCCTTCTTCGGCATTCTGGCGAGCTTTGGGTGGTACAAAAATCCATCGGTTCAGTGCCTGGTGATCGGGCTGGATAAAGTGGCCTTTACCCTTGATCACATAAGTCCCACAAAAGTCGCTCAGCTCTGTGCTGATCAGGCTTTCGATAATGGCTTGCGTCTTTTTGGTATCCACTTCCTCAACACGAAAAGCAACCCTGTCGCCTGGAAGCACCTTTTCCATCTCTTCCGGTGACATGTAGAACTGCTGGTTATCGTCCGTGACTACGAAGCCGAAGCGTCCGCCAGTCGCTCGAACCTTTCCCTCAAATCTGGGAACACTGTCGTGTATTTCCTGTTTGAGAGATTGCAGTTGTGACAACGAATTCTTATCTAGCATTCCGATCTGGCCCCGGCCGGTAAAAAAGGCCGTTGAGTTTAATGGACGCGTGCCGTGCAGGCCAGCACGGAAAACTCATGCCGCCAGTAGTTCTTGATAAAGATTTACCTCAGGAGGCTTTCTGTCTTAAGTTCTTAACAAATATTTACGATTATGGCCTTTTAAGTCATTGATGGGGCAATTACGCCCTCTCGTTATGTTGAGGTCCAAGTATGTCACGTACTCCCGATTTGAGCCGTCGTCGCTTTTTGCAATCTGTGGCTGGCACGGCCAGCGCGGTGAGTGTACCCGCTGTAATTACCGGCTGTTTTGCCGATGATGACGACGACGATGATTCCAGCCGCAACCTGACCGTATTTGTCTTTGGCCACGGCGTGGCGTCGGGCGATCCTTTGGTGGATGCCGTGATTATCTGGACCCGGGTAACGCCGGACGAACTCGCGGATGCCGACGCGGAAGCCGAAGTGGGTTATGTCGTGGCGACTGACGCTGCCATGACCGATGTGGTGGCATCCGGCACTGTGTATACCGATGCTTCCCGTGACTATACGGTTAAAGTGGACGTAACAGGGTTGTCGGCAGGCACTGGCTATTATTATCAATTTGCTGGCAAGGATGGTGAAACCTCAACCATCGGTCAGACCAAAACCCTGCCGGAAGGCAGTGTCGACAGCGTCAAACTGGCGGTGTGTTCCTGTTCCAACTTTCCGGCCGGCCTGTTTAACGTTTATCGGGAAATCGCCAACAGCGATGCCGATGCCGTGATCCATCTGGGTGATTACCTGTACGAATACGGCTCCAACGAATACCCCACTGAAGATGCCGAAGGCCGCCAACCGGAGCCAACGGCAGAAATCACCACATTGGCACAATATCGCCAGCGTTACGCGCAATACCATGTGGATGCCAACCTGCAGGCTGCCCATGCCGCCAAGCCGTTTATTTGCGTCTGGGATGATCATGAGTTGGCCAACGACACCTATATCGACGGTGCCGAGAATCATGATGAAACGACCGAAGGCTCATTCAGTGAGCGTCGTGATGCTGCCGAGCAGGCCTATCATGAATGGTTGCCGATTCGTACCGGTTCCGATAACGCCCATATCTATCGGGCGTTTGATTTTGGCGATCTGGTACGCCTGCACATGCTGGATACCCGTATTCTGGCCCGTAGCAAGCAACTGGATTATACCGATTACGTCACTTCTACCGGGCTGGATACCACAGCGTTCATGACGGACATGTCAGACACTTCCCGTACCTTGCTGGGGGATGAACAAACAGTCTGGTTTGGCAACAGCCTGGCTACCTCGGGTGCCACCTGGGATGTATTGGGTCAGCAGGTTTTGATGGGGAAAATGTACATCCCGGCAGATATCTTGCTGGCGATGAGCTCACTGACAACCGTTGAAGACCAGTTGGCACTGGCGACCATGCTGGAAACCTATGCCACCGCCAAATACATGCAAAGTCTGGGGATGGATATTGATGACGACGTCGCCACCGCATTGGCCACCACAGCACCGTATAATCTGGATGCCTGGGATGGTTACGACGTTGCGCGTCAAACGCTGTATGCCCAGATCAGCGGCCAGTCCCGTGATGTGAATCTGGTGACACTGGCGGGTGATACCCACAATGCCTGGGCCAGCCAGCTGACTCAGTCAGGCACCACGATTGGTGTCGAATTTGCCACACCATCGGTGACTTCGCCAGGGCTGGAGTTGTATGCCGGATTTGGTTCGGATGAGGCTTTGCAGGCTAAATTTGAGTCGGCGATTACTACCTTGATTGATGACCTTGAGTATCTGAATGCCGGTCAGCGGGGCTTTATGCTGGTGACCTTTACCGCAGAAAAGGCCAGCTGTGACTGGGTGTTTGTTGATACTATCGCCAGCTCAAGCTACAACGTAACCACAGGTAAACGTATGCAGGTGCTGGCTGGTTCAGAACTGACGCTGGAGAGTGTTGATGATCTGGGCTAGTTTGGGCCAGATAGCGACCTGGTGATAAAACCAAACCCCTGATACCGCCCGGTATCAGGGGTTTTTTATGGCTGGCAGGTTGGCAGGGAGTGATACAGCAGGGAAGTGGCGTAAGGATCGTTGGGCCCGGTTTCCGGTTCGGTGGGGTAACAGTGTCGGCCCAGATAGTGAAATGCCGGGTGCTGGATATCGGGCTGTCGTGATTCTGCCAGCCAGACCTGCTGGCTGATCGCTATGAACTTATCCAGCAAGCCATGGTTATGCTGGTCGTACAGCAGGTCGGCGGCCAGTACCAGGTCGACCTGGCCGAGCTGGCCGAGCTGGAGAAAGTCGCTGCATAACGCCAGTTCGGTCTGCTGTTGTGCCCGCGGATTTAACGCCATATTGGCGCGACAGGCGATCAGGGCCTGTGGATCGAGGTCGCAGGCAATCACCTGCTTGGCTCCCGCATAGGCGGCAGCAATGGCCACCAAGCCGGAACCACAACCAATATCAAGTACGGTTTTGCCCTTAACCATGGCTGGATGATCCAGCAGATAACGGGCCATCGCCAGACCGCCAGGCCAACACACCGCCCAATAGGCCGGGTGTGCGGCAATACGTAATTGTTCGTCGGCAGCAAACGGCCGATTGATACATTCTGGTGCTGCCAGCCAGAGTTGCAGCTCTGGACAGGCACTCAGGGTTTGGCGACAAACATAGGCATCTGGCAACATTTGCTGTAGCTGCCGGTTGAGTTCCGGGTGGCTGTTATTCACGGCGGTGGTTGATCTGCTCTGCTGGTTGGTGTGCTGCTGATTGTACTGCACGGGTTTGAGTGCCGTTACCCAGGGTAAAACAGGCGTCGACTGTGGCAACCCGATATCCGGCGGCGCTCAGCTGCTGGCCAGCGTCTGTATTGGCGTAGTGATACAGCACCAGCTGACGGCGCAAGGCCTCGGGGTATTCTTTTGCCAGATCATCGAGACCGGTATGGGATGGATTGGATGTCAGGCCACAATCGTGAAATACCACTTCATTGCCGCTTAACTGGTGATTGAGAACTTCAGGGATGGGCCGGGTGTCGCCACTGTAAAAAAACTGTCCGGGCAGGTGCAACGCAAAGGATGAGCCGGGAGCGTGATGCCGGGTCGGATAACAGTGGAAGGTCATGCCGGCGTATTCAAACCGGTCGCTGACTGGTAATAACTGGAACGACTGCCAGAAGTTATGGCCACCTTCGGCCATCGTGCCCGGATACGTTGCCAGCCGCTGATGCAGTACCGGAATGACACTGAGAGGCACAAACAGCGGAATGGGGGCGACCTGTTGCAGCTTCGCCCGTACCGTCAATATTTCCAGATCGGCAATATGATCCATATGCGCATGGGTCATGAAAATAGCTGTCGGCAAGGCCTGATAGCGCTGCTGGACCTGTGCCAGTGTCCCTGGACCACAGTCGATTAATAACAAGGGTTGGCCCTGATGTTCCAGAGTGGCGGCGGCGCTGCCCAGAGCCAGATGGCCGCCGCTGCCAACGCCGTGAAAACAGAGGGATAGCTGATTCGGATAGGTTGTCATAGGATGCCTGTAGAAAATTCCTCTGCCTGAATACGATTACTGTTACTGGAGACTGATTATGTGGCGTCCAAAACATATGTCCATTCCTTCTGCGGATGAGGCCTTGCCGGGCCGCTCCGAGCCTTTGCCAACCAGCAGTCATCACTTTGTGAATGGTCATGTGATTGCCGGAGAGCGCCCGGCAGGGTTATCAGAGCTGATGGTTGGTATGGGTTGCTTCTGGGGTGCCGAACGGGCGTTCTGGTCGCTGCCCGGGGTGTATTCTACCTCGGTCGGGTATGGTGGCGGTCATACCCCTAATCCGACCTACGACGAAGTCTGCAGCGGTTTGACTGGTCACAATGAGTTGGTGCGTATCTGGTATGACGCGCAGCAACTATCGCTACAACAGCTGTTGACGGTGTTCTGGGAAAGTCATGACCCGTGTCAGGGGATGCGTCAGGGCAATGATATCGGTACCCAGTATCGCTCCGGGATTTATCTGCCCGATGCCGCAGCCCTGACGGTGGCAGAGCAGAGCCGGGAGCAGTATCAGCAATGTCTGACGGCAGCAGGCAAGCCAGAGATTACAACCGAAATTCGGACAGGCATTCGTTATTATATGGCTGAAAGTTATCATCAGCAGTATCTGGCCAAGAACCCCGGCGGTTATTGTGGATTGGGAGGCTGTGGGGTGGCTTTCAAGGGAACTACCGCCTGATTACTTATCTAACTCTCGTTCGAGAGCCTGGTGCCTGGGTGGTGTGAAAACCGTGTCAGCAAGCCGGGTCAGAAAGATGTTTTCTGGCACGGTTTTTCACGGTTAAATGGCGATGATCCAGACTGGTCTGATCTCAGCATGGGTGTGATGAGTGGCCGTGCTGATAGAGCATTTTGGTGGGATATATCGTAAGAATCACGTGTTAGACTGACCGTTAATATTATCAAGGGATGAGCGTTTCGTGCGTGCTATTGCTGTATTTCAGCTGAAAGGCGGGGTGGGGAAAACTACTACCGCCGTTAACCTGGCCGCTCTGGCCGCCAGCAACTCCGTTCGCACTCTGCTTTGGGATCTTGACCCGCAAGGGGCCGCCACCTGGATTCTGGGCGTTGAGACTGATCGCAAGCAAGACAAGGTCTGGAGTGAAGGCAAGCCGATCGGCCGTTATATTTACCCGACGCAGTATGACCGTCTGGACGTTTTGGCTGCGGATATCTCTTTGCGCAAATTTCACCAAAGTGTCGCCGACAAACGTACCGCCAGAGATATCACCAGTGATGCTATCGATATGTTGGGAGAAGATTACGAGCTGGTGGTGATTGACTGCCCACCGATACTGTCACCGCAAATTGAAGGGGTGTTACAGGCGGTGGATAAAATTCTGGTGCCGATCGAACCATCGTTACTGTCCATTCGGGCCTATGAACAGTCGAAACAGCATCTCAGCTGGGTCAAAAGTAAACAATGGCTGCCATTTGTCACCCTGATTGATCGCCGCAAGCGAGCGCATGTGCAATGGGCCTCGGAAGTTGCACCAACCATCAAAGAGTTATTGCCGGTTTTTATCGGTCATTCTGCCAGTGCTGAACGGATGCTGGAATTACGCAGCCCGATTGTCGTCTGCCAGCCTAATGTGCCCTTGGCGCGTAATTACCAGGCTCTGTGGGATGCAGTAAAAGAGCAGCTGGCATTTTAACAGGCACTTTTCCGCTCCAGGCCGTTTGCCAGTATTTGTGGATAAGCGATAAAAACAGCCCAGGCAATGGCGGTGGCATAACTGAGGTTGGTTTTTAATTCGTGGTGGGGATCAATCAGAAACTGTCGCTGCGACGCCAGTCCCCGAATCAGGCTGGCCTGATCAGGATTGAATGCCAGGTACTGATCCCAGATTTGCTGGTGCAGATCGTTATCAATCGGGTACAGAGAAGTGCTGTCGTGGTTATTGAGCGGGCGGCGGCATTGTGCTTGTGCCAGAGCAACCAGTTGCTCTTCTGTGGCAACAGAATAACAACCCATATAGTCCAGCGTTGGATGAATAATACTTCTGAGCTCGTGAGGCGTTAGCATCATTGCTCACCTTCCTGTGTCGGATAATCAGTGTCGGATAAATTGGCAGTATTGAATATCGAAGCAAAAAGAGCGCCATCCCTGTTTTTATTATTATGCCCCCAAAATCGTCATGGTAGCGACGGGTGGCGTGGTCAGGCAGGCATTTGGGGCGATTGTTATGCTGTTTAGGGTAATATTCTGACGAAAACAGGGACGACTTGTCATAAATTTGACAACGGCCGGCCACCAACGCCCAAGGTAGACAATCGATGAATACCGCTATGTATGAATAAGCCCGCGGCGACAGATGGCCCTGTCTCTCCTGTTCTGTCAGGCTGGTTTGACAGTCATTGCCACTTTGACTTCCCGGTTTTTGCGCAAAACCGTCAGGCGGTGTGGCAGCACTGTGAAAGTCTGGGGCTGACGGGCCTGATCGTGCCAGGAATTAGCTGTGAGCAAGGCAAACAACTGGCGTCGTTTTGCCAGGGGCGGCCTTGGTGGTTTGCCCTGGGTCTGCATCCTTTTTTTATTGATCAGCACACGATGGACGATCTGGACTGGCTGGAGCGTGCATTGGTGACATCGGACTGTGTCGCGGTGGGGGAGTTTGGTTTGCACCGGGTTCGGCAGATGGACCCGGCGATACGCCTGCGTCAGCGGCGGTTGTTTGATGCCCAGCTACAGCTGGCGCAACAATATCGACTGCCGGTGATCCTGCATGGTGTTGGTGCGCATGATGAGATCATTCTGGCACTGCGACAAACCCGGTTTGACCAGGGGGGTGTTATCCATGCCTTTAGTGGCAGTGAACAGCAGGCCCGGCAGTATCTTGATCTGGGTTTTCGGTTGGGGCTGGGTGGGCTGTTATTACGGCCCAATGCCCATCGGTTGCGCCGCACTGTGCAGCAGCTGCCACTGGACGCCTGGTTACTGGAAACCGATGCACCGGATATGGCTCCGGCAGTGGTTGCCAGCGCGACCAATTCACCGGTTTTTTTACCATTAATCGGCGTTGCTCTTGCACGCCTCAAGCGCGTTACTCCCGCCACCGTGCGTGCCGCACAGGCTGCCCGTATTGGTCAGATATTCAGGCGTTCTACGGATCTTTCCATATAACCTAAAAGTTATATTTTTTTATTTTTCAAAAGGCATTCGTATTAATGTCACTCTAAAGTATGAGATTGATGGGCTCTCAGTTTCTTATTCATGATCAAAATGTTGCCTTTTGTAAGGTGAAATTGATCATTGGTGGGGAGTGGCCTCATTATCGATAGCGATGGAATAACAATAACAATAACAATAACAGTAATAACAACAACAGCAGAGTGACTGGTTCATCAGACGCGCGGCTGCCAGGTAAATAAAAACATGAAAATAATAAGTATGCTTGTGTGGTTGCTGGGTATGGCAATGCCATCCTGGGCAGAGTTGCCGGATAGTGAGATTAAACGATTACAGCAGGACCTGACGCCCCTGGGGGCGGAGCGCGCAGGTAATGGCAGTACCATTCCGGCCTGGACGGGCGGCTTGCCACAAGATCAAGGGCCGTGGGAAACCGGTTTTCATCCCGACCCTTATGCCGGCGAGAAGCCGCTGTTGCGGATTGATGCTGGCAACCTCGGTGCTTATCAGGACCAGCTGACCGAAGGACAGCGTCAGCTGCTGCAGCGTTACCCGGATATGTATTTGAATGTCTACCCCAGCCACCGTTCAGCGTCGTACCCTGATTATGTTTATGATGCCATCCAGTCCAATGCCGCCACGGCACAGTTATTACCGTATGGCTCGGGGGTTACCGGCGCGGTGATGAGTTCGCCGTTTCCGATTCCAGCCAATGGCCTGGAAGTACTCTGGAATCACACCCTGAGATTTCGGGGGCAGACGGTCTCCTACGAAGCAGTCAGCTCCTTGATCACCACCAACGGCCAGCGAATGGACACCTTGCGGGAGTACAACTATTACTTCAAATACAGCGAGGCGGACATAAAATCATCCGAACTGGAAAACAAAATCTTTCTGTTAACACGAAAAACACTGGCACCAGCGCATCAGGCCGGCAGCCTGACCCTGGTCCATGAAACCCTGGATCAGATGCGAGCGCGGCGCAAGTCGTGGGTGTATACACCGGGTGCTCGACGGTTACGCCGGACACCGGATTTGGCATACGACACACCGGACCCCAACAGTCAGTCGTTACGCACCATTGACCAGGTCGATATGTTTAACGGTGCTCCCGATTATTACGACTGGGATTTGCAGGGCAAACAGGAAATCTATATTCCATACAATGCCTATCGGGTACACCAAGGGGATCTGGCGCTGGACGATATTCTGGCCAAACATCACCTGAACCCTGCCTTGCTGCGTTATGAGTTGCATCGGGTGTGGGTGATCGAGGCCAACTTGCGGGTTGGCTTCAGTCACCGTTATAGCAAGCGCCGTTATTATCTCGATGAAGATTCGTGGTCGATTGTGTATGCCGAAGAATACGATCAGCACGGAGCACTGATACAGATGACGGAAGGGCATTTGATCAACTACTACGATATGCCCTTGATGATGACCACGCTCGAAGTCACCTATGATTTTCCATCCGGACGCTATTACACAGAAGGGCTGGATAACGAGCGGCCGCGCAGCTTTCGCTTTTTTGATACCGGTTTGAATGAAAGTGATTTCTCCACCAATGCCATCCGTCGTCAGGCCAGACGCTGACAGCCAGAAAGCAGGCGGCTACACTACGGACTTTTCTGGATAAGGATATACTGTGGTGAAGGTCTTTTATTGCCGGTTCTGGCCTTGTTGAACAAGGTGTTCAGACCGCGATCGTGGCGATGGAGCCAATGCCGTTATTTACTGCTGGGCATTCCACTGACGGGATGCCTGGCTCTGGCGGATGCCGAGCTACCGGAAAACTTCGCAGAGCTGTCGGACGATGTACAGTCGGTGATTCTGGAGTTTATGTTCTTTCCGGATCGGGCCAATAAGGTCTGGGGAAGAGACCTGGCTGTTTCCGGAGTGCGGTCACTGGTGAAGTATCTGGATAATTACCATACCCAGGTACGTATCGACTTTGATGCCGGGACCATCCATATCGAAAACCGTGGCAGTAAAACACCACTGCAAGCGCTGACACACGCTATCGAAGCGACCTTGCTGACCCCGGCGGACCCGGCAGCGGTGGATCTGCGCACTGCTGCCGACTTTGGCCTGACCGGAACGCCGTTTCTGGCCGGCAAGGTAAAAGATCACGATGGCCAGCTGATTGAATATTCCTGGCGTGCCCGACGTTATGCCGAATACCTGGTGGCTAACCAATTACAACAAGAAAGCAATCGTTACTGGGTCTCGATTCCGATGGTGCAGGAATTTCAACAGGTCAGCGCCCAGCAATATGGCACTCTGGTGCAACAGGCCGCGATTCGTTACAGCGTACCGGCGCCACTGATTCTGGCTATTATTGAAACCGAAAGCAGTTTTAACCCGTTCGCCGTGTCGCCATCCGGTGCTTATGGCCTGATGCAGGTAATGAGTCGGACGGCAGGCAAGGACGTATATGAAAAAATCTACCAGCGCAGTGGCAGCCCCGGTCGTGATGTCCTGCTGCGTCCAGAACAGAATATCGATATTGGTACTGCCTATCTGTCGATTTTGCGGGATCGTTATTTACGCGATATCCAGGGCACCGAAAAACAACTGTATTGCATGATTGCCTCCTACAACGGAGGGGCAGGGAACCTGTATAAAACCTTCCACAGTGACCGTGAAAAAGCCGTTGCCCGCATTAACGCCATGTCGGCCAGCCAGGTGTACCGCACCATTCTATCCAGTCATCCCAGTCAGGAATCCCGTAACTATCTTAAAAAAGTCTCCGCTGCCCAGACGCGTTATGGCGGTGGCACATGACCAGTGTGATGCATTATCCCCCGGCGGACTTGTTGGCCGGACTGCAACAGCACGACGTTTGGTCCAATGCCGGCTTGGAACCGGTTACGCTGGAACATGGCATACAGCTCTGGTTGCTGGCTATCCAGCAGGGACGACTGTTCAATAGTCAGGAAGTAGCGGCTCTGTGGCGGTATATGCCGTATTGGGCATTTGCCTGGGCAGGAGGACGCGCCATGTCCAGCTATTTGGCCAGGCACCCGCAGCTGGTGGCCGGCAAGCGGGTGTTGGATGTCGGGTGTGGCAGCGGCATAGCGGCGATTCAGGCTGCGCGACAGGGAGCCAGTCGAGTGGCCGTCTGTGATATTGACCCGCTGGCGACCCTGGCTGCACAACACAATGCCCGGTTGAACGGAGTGGTTCTGGATTCGGTGAACGAGCATGATTGGGATGGCTTTGATTTGTACCTGGCTGGTGATCTGTTGTACGACCCCAGCAGCCACGGATTGCTCAATCGCCTGAACGATTGCATTCCAGCGGGGCTGACGGCAGAGCCTGTTAACGCCTGGCAGGCGATATCTGACAGCCAGTCAGCCAATGCAATGCTTGCTGCGACAGCTTGCCCTGCCTCTGCCGCGCTGGATCGCGGACACTTTGCCACCTTGCCGGCCATCGGTGATTTTGATCAGCAGGTTTTGATAGAAATCCACGCTATGCCCGTCGCTCCCTGACCCAGCTGTGATAACCTCGCGGCATGATCACCCCAGAATATCGCTTCAGAATATAGCAACGGAGATTATTATATGCGTCGAGTTATCACACTGACTGCCATGCTGGCAGCATCCCCGGCGTGGGCCTTGACCGCCACGGAACTGGATGTGTGGATTAAATCCATGCCAACAGTACAGGTCTGGCTGGATCAACACGAAGATGCGATGCCACAAGGGAATGCGGCAATGACAGACGGCATGGCCGCGATGTTCCAGGAAGGTATCAACAGCCTGAAAACATCGGGATTGTATGGTGAATTCAGCCAGCAACTATCCGCCGCCGGATTTGACAGCGTTGAACAATGGACCCGGATTACCACCGAAATCAGCCTGGGCATGCTGGCAGTCGATATGAACGAGCAAGGTGGAAGCCGTGCCCAGGTACAGCAGCAATTGGCTCAAGTACAGCAAATGCGCAGCAGCGGTAATATGCCAGCAGAGCAACTTAACGCCATGGAATCGATGCTTCGGGGAACATTGACAATGATCGATGAAATGGAATCGGTTGATGCTGCCGACAAGGCACTGGTTCGTGACCGCATGACGGAGCTGCAGGAACTTATACAATAAACAGAGGCTGAACAGACCGCTGTTATCTCCTGTTGCAGATAGCCGATATACCTGACGATAGTCTCCGGTTGGTTACTGTTTTCCGTTCAGCAAAAACAGCAACCAACCAGGCAGGATCAACCGGTTGCGAGATAGCGCTAGTAGAAGCCGATATTGGATTCCAGCGGCGACAGGCTGGAAACGGCAGCAACCGCCTGGTTGCGCCATTGACGCCGAAACGCAGCCGGTGTTTGCCCAGTCCACTGCTTGAAAGCCCGCTCGAATCCACGACGATCAGAGAACCCCAGTTCATTAGCCAGCTGCTGCACATCTTTACTGGTACGTTTCAACGCCGCCGCAGCGCGTACCAAACGGCAATGCTTGCTTAATTCCGAGAACTGGCTGCCTTCTTCTTGTAGTCGCCGAGTCAATGTCCTGGCGCTGGTGCCCAATAAATCAGCCACCGCCTCCTTGGTCATTGGCAGACAGGTGGGCCAGTAATAAAGAATATGGCGTAACTTGCGACTGAAAGGGCGTTCCGTGTCTTCCGAGCGCCAGGGGACTTCCGCTCCCTCGAGCATGGCTTCCAGGAACGGCATGGCTTTCTTCATCGACTTGTCGAGATAGTCGCTGGAGAAACTGATCCAGTTGCAGCTTTCGCCATAACGAACCGGCACACCAAAATAACGATCGAGTTGATCCCGGTACTGAGGAGGAGGCTGCTGAAAACCAATACCCGTAATATTGTAGAAGCCGTTACCCAGTCGGGAACCGACATCATGAATACCGGCCGCGACCAGCTCCGCTCGGGTCTGACGCGCTTGCGCGCTCCCCTCACTGACATAAAACACTACCTTGACGGCCTGCTGCCCGATAAACACATCGGGAGAATGGCTATCGCTGATCAGTGGGTAATAACGTCGCAACTGTGACAGCGCATCACGTCCCGTACGGCATTCACTCAATAGATATGCCAGTAACCGGAAGCGCCGCCAATCCAGCCGACTACCCATCATCACGCCGATGGCCGGTGTCTTCAGGAATTGGCCAGCCTGTTCGACGATACGATCAAACACAGGCACAGGAAATTGTAGTTGGCTGCTACCCCAGTCCTTGGCCAGCTCAGGAAGCTCGTCAGGGTTCAGGCCCCGCTCACGCATGAGCTGGAACAAAGGATGCAACGCGGCCGACGTCAATGTCGGAGTAAGATATGCACTCATAAGTAATGTCATTGTTGTTATTTTTGTTACAGGTAACGTATCACCGCCACCGGCTTCAGACCACCCCTGTAGAGCGCTTTTTCATCGCTATCTGGCTTTGCGCAGCAGATCCTGTCTTCTTTGTTGATAAGCCTTGACAGACAGGGAGGCTCTCCGTATTATATGCAACCTCTGACGCGGGATGGAGCAGTCTGGTAGCTCGTCGGGCTCATAACCCGAAGGTCGTAGGTTCGAATCCTGCTCCCGCAACCATTTATTCAGTGTGCGGTTTAGGTCAGAGTAGCAACAAAAAGTAGTAAGATGATGTCGCGGGATGGAGCAGTCTGGTAGCTCGTCGGGCTCATAACCCGAAGGTCGTAGGTTCGAATCCTGCTCCCGCAACCA